>PCTP01000110.1 GCA_002770795.1 Gammaproteobacteria bacterium CG22_combo_CG10-13_8_21_14_all_40_8
TTTAAAACTTCATGATCATAGGTATCATCAAAAAGCACCACTTCACCTTCTTTCCAATGTAAAATTTGATCATCCACTCGAATCCAAACTTTCTCCCAGTCTGTCGGTACTTTTAACCCTAGATGTGCACGAATAACTGCTCGGGTGGGACCTTTATGAGGGGGAATATGGTAATGCGGAGCCAAGATAGAAAACATAGCGGTTCTCATACCTGGTAAAGCATCTAGCACAGCCGCTGTTTCAGGACATAATTCACAATTATCATCCACTCTTTTACCGTAAACGTAAAATGCAAAGGTTTTCCAGTTGTTTCCTTTTGATATACGCCTTTGATCTGGAGATAATTGATGAAAAGTTGGAATGTCTTCAGGATGCTCTAATAAACTATCCAACTCCTTGCGGATTTGAGTATAAGCCCCTTCTAATTGCTCTACCCAAGGGAACTCTGAGTTAGCAATAACCGGTGTGGTACTCACTAAAGAATGACGACCTTGAAATCCCCCCACCCATCGTAAAAAATGTTTAGCCACCGTTTTAGCGCTACGCCGCCACAAAGGCATATCTTTTTGATCGGATGTTGCTGTCATAGTGATGAGAAACCCTTTTATAAATGAAGTCTAATAGATGATTTTAATGCTTTTAGGTTACAGACTATGAATCGCCTTAAGAGCCGCCGCCAAAACTTGTTCGTAAGGTGCTCGCGCGTCAATATCACAAACCTGAGCCCCATTAAAATTTAGTTGAGGCATTACAAATATTTTCTCTGTTAATTCTATAATGTCATGATCTGGTTTACGCGAATAGGCTGTAGAAGGGTCGATATTCAAGCGGATCACCAAAGCTGGTTTTTGTTTGGCCATCCAGTTATAGAGTTTTTGTTCCTTGGCGGCGAGTTTGCGCACCAGCCAATTATCGGTACGATTGGCTGTTAACCCAGGACCGTCAAAATGAAACCCAGGGATCTCTGCCTGAGGATATCGATCCGCAATGACCTGAATCCCTTTTTTGGATAATCTCATTACTCGAAGAAGCTGTACCGCTCGATACAATGACAATAAATACATCACAATGGCCGTGCCTGTTCCCGGTAATTTTTTCTTCATATCCTGAGCACGGGAAGCTTTGACCGCTAGATATTTCTCAAGCCTAACACCCACGAAAGGGAACTGTTTGATTTTATCACCCATCTCTCCAGAAACTAACCCAAGATAACGTCTTTCTGCACGTCCTTGGCCTTTCAAGTTAGCCAGTAAATCTGCTGTTAATGTAGATTTACCCGTACCATCACAGCCCACCACAGCAAAAACCCCAGACAATAAAGTAGAATGCTCAATGTTTTGAGGTTTAGATGAGGACATGTGGAAGCTCGATCAAGATAATGGACAACTTATTGATCCATAAAGGTATCACATTTGTCATAAAAAGTTAATAATTTTAAACTGAATGAACTATTTTCAAGGCTTCTGCTACAGCTTGTGAAGCGGATTCCAATACCTTTTCGTAAGGGCTTGTGCTATCTAATTCTAATATCTGAGCACCATTAAAATTCAATCTGGGAATAACAGTAGTTTTTTGCTGTAGCATGGTAAGTTTATGGTCTGGCTTACGCGCATGAGCTGTTTCGGCATCTATATTAAGTCTGATTAACAAGGTCGGGACATAACTTGCCATCCATTGATAAAGACGTAATTCTCTCTTGATTAACTTTTTAATTAACCATCTATCTGCTGTTAACGCACCAAGACCAGTCCCATCAAAATAAAAGCCTGGGATCTCTGCCTGAGGGTAGCGATCCGTAATAATCATCGTCCCCTTTCGAGCCAGCTTCAACATACGGCGGAATTTATGGGCTCGCCAAACTGACAACAAATAAATCACCAATACAGTGAGATTATCGGGACTTGAACTTTTTTTATTGTGAGCATTCTTGGCTTTTTTATCCAAGAAACGTCCTAATGGTGAGCCAATGACTGGTAGCTCTTTGATCCATTGACCAATATTGCCAGAGGATTGCCCCAAGTAGATTAGCTCAGTGGTATGGCGAGCATGAAATTTAGAATATAAGTCGCCCGTCAATGTTGACTTCCCAGATCCATCGCAGCCTATAACAGCGATCACTTTTGACAGAATTTTTTTTGATGGTTTATCTAATGATTTTTTTAACATTTATTCTCTCAAAGTCACAATGGTAGTGAATAACAATCAACATATACCATCAACCGC
The DNA here is from genome assembly GCA_002770795.1 of Gammaproteobacteria bacterium CG22_combo_CG10-13_8_21_14_all_40_8. Classification (GTDB taxonomy): domain Bacteria; phylum Pseudomonadota; class Gammaproteobacteria; order Enterobacterales; genus 21-14-all-40-8. The sequence goes on from PCTP01000110.1 coordinate 2,224, forward strand.
TCTTTAATCTCAATAGGCATATCTATTGTTTCTAAATAATACTGGCTGACTTTTTCAAATTTTCTCAAAATCAACTCATCATGCATATTTCCCATTAATCCATTGATGGTACTGAGATAGCGAAATATTCTCATGTGCTCTGCAGAAGGATAAAGTACCATCAAATTACTATACAGTGAAACCTGTCTGCTAACCACTTTACGCATATCATGGAATTGTTTGCTGGTAATCTTTTCTTGAAACAAATGCGTGCGTAAAAAAATAATATCCGAAATAATGAAATCTCTGACTCCATCAACAGTACTCAAGGGTAATTGATGAAGTATGCGAGTAGATAACTTATATAAATGCTTCCATAAGAACAATCTTACTAACAATGCAAAAATGACGGTGTAGTTTTTTTTACTATTTTTAAATGCATCTTGAAGATTTCCCATCAAACCAGTTAAAAACTGAAAAAGCATAGTATAATGATGTTGTTTTCCAAAAATAGCACAGGCAAATCTAAGGTGTTTACATTTGGCTCTTATGTATTTAAATCTAAGTTTTTCAATGTCATCAAGTATTCCAATTTGGTATGTTTTTTTGACAATCTTCACCAATTTATCTCGCTCAACACCATCTTCCCATAATTGTAAGCAGATTTGAAAACATTGCTCAATTTGCCCTTGGTCATAATCCAGATTAATTGAGGTAGGAGCCTCAGCAGTTAAGTCGATATTATCATCAGCCAGAATAGCTTCAAAAAGAGTATCGCATTGTTCCATGGTAAATATTTTTTTATTCATTTCATACAAGCCTTATTAAGCCAACAGGCAATACTTTAAGGACAAGGGTAATTTAAAAAAACCTTTATAAATTCACAACAAATTATAACTAAAAAAACATATTTTAAACTCAACTTATTTTATAACGCAGCGCCAACTAACAAGTGCAAGTCAGCAGAAGTAAATATAACCCGATAACCGAAAATGAACGATACCAGATTTGGTCAGATTTGAAAGCAGGATTTAGTGTTTCTCAAATTACAGAGAATTTGGGGCGAAGTAAAAGTTCGATTTACCCTGATATACCCGTGATACCTGAAAATACGGGTATCAGTCTATTTTGAATAATGCCAAAGAGTCTCATTTATAGAAACTCGATGAATCATTTGAGAAATCGCTATACTTTTGAGTGAAATCCTTTTTTTTCAAGCGTGTTTGACACTGCAGCCTTAACGTCTGCCAAAACATTAACCAAGGGCTGAACGGTGTTAATATCTACGATCGGGGCATTTTTAAACTTAAGTAATGGTGTGATGTTAATTTTATTTTGCAATAGTTCACGCTCATGATCAGGCTTTCTTGCACAGGCTGTATCTATATCTACATTGAGACGAATAACAAGATCGGGTTCAAAGCTTGTCATCCATTCAAATGCTGCATATTCTTTTCTAATCAGTCTTTGTACTAAGCTACTAGCCAGCGCATTTTGGATGAAGGAGGGGCCATCATAAGCCTTAGGGTAATCTAGTTGTGGGAATCGATCAGCGATGATAATAAATCCCTGATTCCTTAATTTAAGCATTTTTTTAAACCGTCTTACTCGTCGTAGCGTAAAAGCATACATCACCAGAGCAGGAAGAAAGATTGGTGCTTTATTTTGTGCCTGCGCTTTATTGACGGAAGAAACTTTACGCGCAATCAATGAGCCAAGCATTTTTCCTACTAAGGGTAGATTACTGAGAGTGCGACCTACGTTTCCTTGTTGTTTCCCTAGGTGCACAGCCGCAGCATCGCCATAAAGAGTTACCCATTTTGCAATCTGCTCGCAGACAGTGGATTTCCCTGAACCATCACAGCCAATAATGGCAATAATTGGCGCTGTAGATACCGTGCTTTTTGTCATAAAATATACCCTGTTGCTATTTTAGGTAATTTAGTCACTCAAAGCTGTTCTTTATGATCTGAGTATGATCTGAGTCAGTATGATCTGAGTGACAGGCTGATTTTTTTGACGACTTTCTCTCTTATCGACCAATGTAAGAGGAAGGTAAAAGAAAGTCAACTTATTAGAATTGCTAAGTATAACAGTCTGTTATATATTTTTCATATAGAAAACAACGCGCTATCCTTAAATTACCGTGCGACTTCAAAATTATTCATTTTGAGGTCGCACCCGTTTAATTATATAAAAATCAAAAATCTTATTGGTTCCTTAACAAGAATTGAAGGATAATGAGGTAAATTCAGCCTTTTTTCACTTATAGCAGAATAGGATTAACCTCTGAATACTCTAATTGAACCAACACAACCCCTAGAAAATGATTTCACAGAATCACAGTGTAATGCGCTTTTTGCAGCGGTATTGGTTCATGATGATATCGATCTATCTGCTGAATTAACCCATACTATCCATTTTGATTATACACAAGAGCAGTTGAATAGCTGTTTTAGAATTTGTTTTGAATTATGGAAACAAGGCGTTGAAAGGGGGACATTGGATAGACTGCTTGAAAGGATTCAAAAAGTGAGATATTTATCCGAGGAGGAACAACTTAGTTACAAACACATAAGAGCTAAATTAAAACACCTCAGATTTGCTTTCATCGTGCTCGATAAAAAGCATAAATACCCCTGGATCTTTCATGCAACAATTGCGTTGATGGGAAACCTACAGGATGTTTTGAAAAACAAAAAGCACAACGCCATTAGTCGTTTTGCTTTTCTTGTTCGCTTTTTTACAACTAAGCCTATTTATGCTTTAAGTTTAAGAGCGTTAAAACAATTTACCCCCTGTACACCTGAATCATTTCAAATCTATGTAAATAATGAAATTGAATTTATCAGAAAACATCTTTCAAAGGGCGCTGTAACCAGCAAAGAGTTTCATGAAATGCGTAAGGTCATTAGCAGGCAAGTTGCACTCTATGATAATTTAAAAACACTCTATCCTTGTAGTTATCATCGAGATGTATCTCGTTTTTTAAGTACTATTAATGGGTTAATGGGAAATCTGCATGATGAATTAATAACAAAAAAACTCAATAAAGCTCAAGATTATTATTTAGACACTTTCAGAATTCCTGATAAAATTTTTTGTAGATTACAAGTGTTGGTTAATAAATACCTAGATAAAACGATTTATCCATAGACATAAGCACCACAATAAAATATCAAGATTGACTAAAACTCATTCTACTGATCTGCCAACCATGAGGCTAAAACAGCAGAAACATTAGGATTACTGAGTAAATCCATATGAGTGCAGTTCGAAATAATTTTGAAATTTCCTTCAGGGTATTCGAGCTGATATTGTTTATTTTTATGTTGCCCTAAAGCACTTTTAAGACTCACTAACCCATCCCCTAAGAATTCATCTGTCATCCATTTATTTATTTTAGATCTAGGATAATTGCCTTTCACTGCAGCCAGTTGATAACAATTAACGCCTTGAGGTAGAGGAATGGGTTGGCGCTTATCGCATTCAACAAAAAATTCATCTTGGTGGTTTTCTTCCAAGTTCCAATCTTGTTCAATAAGATTGCCATAGCGCAAATCTGTAATACCCGCGCTTCTCATATTAGCCAAGACACCAAGAGGACGGCTATAGGAATTCGTATTCAGCAATTGGTGAACTTTATGACCAACTCTTTCCCAGACAGAACCATGATGAGGCGTCCCTAGGCAAATAAATTTTTCAACATGCTTTATCCAATTTAGAGATTGTTGCTGCGCGTAATAACACGCACTTCTTGTCACCAAACCGCCCATGCTATGAGCTAAAATAGACAGCTGTAATGAGGAAATACCAAGTCGATTAGTATCAAAGTGTTCCTGTTGCCAGCAAAAAAACTTTTCCAATAATGAAGCCAATATTTGACCATTTTCTGAAATATGCAATCCACTATTATACTGTAAATAAACGACTTCACACCCGATCGTTTCGGCTAAATACTCTCCATGATCATACCCTTCAACATGCCATTGCTGATCATTCATACAAAGTCCATGAACCAGCAGTAAAATTTTCCCTTGGGATTTTTTTAACAAAGAGATCCACGCTTGCTGTGTCATTTCTTGTCCATCTTTTCTCAATTGCATAGAAATGGCCAGAGCATTTTTAGTCTGATGCAAATAATCCCCACAAATGCCATTTAGTACAGATTTGGTATTAGGGTTTATCAAAGCACCCATTGCTTCAGGTGATTGTTCTATCAAAGAGCGTAAAACCATGCCTAGAGCGACTTCAGAATGCTTGGATAAGGCGCGAATACTATTGTAAACGAATCGGCTAACACCTTGAGTTTGCTCCTTTTTTTTGGCCAATTTATTCAATCCTAGCCTGCTATACACTTGATAGTTTATGCGAGCATGGATCCTCTCCACAACAGTTGTCATGGAAATCACTGCTTTGGCTGTTAGGGATAAGCTTGCCTTTATCTCCTCAAAAACAAATGGACACACACTTTAAACCTCATTTTAAACCTTCTAGCTAATATACGACTAAACCCTCTGTGTTCTCTGTGGTTCATTGATCTTTAAAAAACTATTTTACCACCGAGGACACAGAGAACACCGAGAAAACATTGATTAGACAAACAAATGGACATCATAGCCTGGATCTTTAAAGTCCTTAATTTATAAGGAAAAAATAAAGCCCATACAAGTTTTATCAATTTATTTTAAAAAAATTAAATTTTTTAGCGTTCTCTCGATCAGATCAATCGTCCTTCACAACAACCAGAGAGCTGATCAAGTGAACAAATGCCATGTTAACCAAACGACAAAAATGCTGTCCAGCGCTCAAACCTTGCCATTTTTTCTCTGGATGCAGAACTAAGGTATAAACATTTTCACTTTCCAGCCTGATCCAGACAAGTTTTGCTAAAAACTCATGGGCAAACCAAGTGGGCATAAACCATTGGATAATTGGTTCTAAATAGGATTTTAGATTTTGATTATTGAGAAGAGATTGACGGCACCATTCTATTATTTGTTTCAAGAGCATCTGTTATAAATAGCAAGTAAATTCAGAGTACAAGTGTACGCCAAAAAAATATAAAAACAAGAAAATACAACAAAAAATAAATAAAATCAATTAACCTGTTTATTTTCATCTAGTTATATACTAGTAAATTTCGATTATGGATGAGAAATGAAAACAAATGTACTTTTATTTATTAAAAAAGGAGAGCCGCCTTAATATTTTTGCTCAATTACTTGAGGTGGAATACTTTGGCTCCCGCTGCGATAAAGCGCAGTTGCAAGATGGCTCGGTGTTCTATCTGCGCTTTTTGGTTTTGTTTGGCAGCAAGACTTTCTGCTCCCGCATTAAAAACAACTATCACCATAGCCTCTGCTTGGGCGGATGCAGAGCTCTCGTCATAACCCAAGGAAATAATGAAGTCTGTTAACTCTACAATAAAATATTTAATTTCTCTTGCAACAGCGTTTCTTAATGCCTGTGTAGTTCCCGAACGCTCATGAAATAACAATCTTAATATGTTGGGATTTTTTTCGGTATATTCGAGGAAGGTTTTCACAGAGGTTTCAATCACACTGCCGCCTTGCTCAATGCGTTGGCGTGCTTTCCTCATCAACTGACGCAAAGCCAGACCCGACTCATCCACTAAGGTTAAGCCTAACTCCTCCATATTTCTAAAGTGGCGATAAAAAGATGTGGGTGCAATTGCCGCCTCCCTCGCCACTTCACGCAAACTTAAACTGGCAAAGCTTTTATCTTCGCTTAACTGAGCCAAGGCTGCATCTATGATAGATCGGCGCGTTTTCTCTTTTTGTTGATTTCTAGTGTTCATGTCATAAATAAATAAATAAATAAATAAATAAATAAATAAATAATAAAGTTTAGGGTTTGCATTCTAAATAGCCACTGAATAGTTCATAATAATAAGTATACTGAATTCGCATAAGATTGCGAGCAATCCCTTTGGTATACACTCAAAATTCATTTTCCAGCATTTTCTAGGACAACTACTTGAAAGTTATCAGAAAAAGAATTATTACTAAGGTGCGAAAGCAACGATTTGTTGAACAACGCTCTTTAGAGTTCCAAGCTATTTTAGTTGGAGGGCTTGCAGGTCTTGCCGGTGTTTTTTTTCAATTAGGTATCGCCCAAGTGGCTTTCCAAAAAAAGCAGTTGGCTTTTAATATTTCTCAATGGGCGATGCCTTCCTGGTTTTGGTCAGGCGTCCTCTCTATGTTCATGCTATTGATTTCACTCGCTTTAGTTCGATACTTCTCCCCTGAGTCAAGCGGCAGTGGTATCCATGAAATAGAGGGTTATCTGGGGGGAAGTCGACCCGCAATTTGGCAACGTGTTTTACCCGTTAAATTTTTTGGTGGCATTTTAGCCTTAGGCAGTGGCATGATCTTAGGTCGAGAAGGACCCAGTGTACAAATGGGTGGCAACTGTGGTGCCATGGTGAATCATTTTGCTAACCATGATCGGCAAGATACGGGTCATGCGTTGTTATCAGCAGGAGCAGCGGCCGGTTTAGCTGCGGCCTTTAACGCCCCATTAGCAGGAATGATTTTTATTATGGAAGAGATGCGAACGCCCTTCCATTACAATTTTTTTAATATTCGGCTAATCGCTATAGCTACTTTAATAGCAACTCTTATCACTCATATATTCATTGATGAGCCCGTAGCATTACCTTCTCCTGTATATGCCATGCCAGCTTGGCATGAAATGTTTCTCTATTTAATTATGGGTGCTGTTATCGGTATTGCAGGCGCACTACTCAATCGAGGCATTATTTTAGGCCTAAAATGGATGGATGCCCTTAAGGAAAACCCCAAATATATCTATAGCTTTATTGCTTTTTTGGGGTTTTTTATTGGCATACTTAATTTCTTTCAACCCGATTTAATTGGCAATAATTACCAGCTGGTTAAACAAAGTCTGGGAGGTAGTATTGCGATCCAAGGCCTTGCTCTGATCATATTGATACGCTTCTTCTTTAGTATAGTCTGCTTTTGTAGCGGCGTACCTGGAGGTATATTTGCTCCTATGATCGTTCTTGGTACCTTATTGGGTTTGTGGTGTGGACATCTAGCAGCTATTGTTGCTCCAGAAATCACTCAAAACCCCTATCCTTTTGCTATTGCTGGAATGGGAGCCTTGTTTGCTGCCACGGTACAGGCACCTATTACAGGTATTGTTCTCGTGGTAGAAATGACTTCAAACTACAGTTTAATTGTACCTATCATGATTGCCTGCGTAGGGGCTGATATACTTGCTCACGAATTAGGAACTAGACCCTTATATTCAGTGCTTCTTAAAAGGCAACTGAATAAGGCTAAGCGTCAGTGAGCTGAGACGGTTACTTGGCTTAGCTATACAACCTTCGGAATATCCATTGGTATGGGTTTATTTCTTATGTTGTTCATGCTATACATTTGATATGAAATTTCTGTGGAGCTTATTTTGAAAGTTTGGTTATTTTTATTTCTAGTTTTGTCTGCCACTTTGAGTTTATCAGCCTACTCTGCGTCACCTACAGACACGCCAACTATGTACAAATACCTTGATGACAAAGGGAATGTAGTTTTATCCACCAACCTACCTCCTGCCTATGCATCTAAAGGGTTTTCTATCGTAGATTCCTATGGACGCGTCATCGAGGAAATTCCACCCGCAAAAACCAAAGAACAAATCGCGGAAGATAGACGCAGAGAAGCAGTTCGAGCCAGTGAACAAAAAAAATTAGATGAGCAGAACAAAGCGGATGAAGAACTATTAAAACAATTCACCACCCTTAAAGACATTGAAAGAGCCAGGGAAAACCAAATAAATTCTATTCATGTTGAAATTGAACTTCGAGAAGCCGCAGCCAATCGCTCTAGAAAACAACTAGAAGAGAATCAACAGATGGCGGCCGATCTGGAAAGACAAGGCAAAGCAATTCCTTCCATTATCACTGAAAATATCACCGATTTCCAAAAGCGTATAGAAGACGCCAACGCCTTTATTGCCGATCGCAAGGCACAGCAAGATGAAGTGAATAAAAAATTTGCTGATGATATGGCTCGCTTTCGCGGACTCAATATACAGCGACTACAAAAAGTAAACCTGAATCGTAGTGAACAACTCCGTGCCGAGCAATATCATTATAATTGCCAAGATTTAGAAGATTGCGCCAAGGCATGGCAATTAGTTCAGCTTTATGTCAATAAAAATTCTACAACACCTATTCAAGTTTTAACTGAAACCCTCATTGTTACTCAGGCCCCCACAAAAGATACCGATATCTCTCTAACAGCATCCAAAGTCCCAGATAAGCAAATGAATTATACAATCCAACTTGAAATCACTTGCAACGACAGCCCAGATGGCAATAGTGTTTGCATTGGCGATCGGGTCAAAGAAATCAAAGCAGGAATGATTCGCTTTATCAACACTTATCGCAATCAATGAGTTAATACCTTTAAAGGACGATAAGCATTGACCTATACCCGTGGTTCAATTCATTTAATTCTGGATGGTGCGGGTTATCACCGAGCGGATAAGGTCAAAGAAAAAGCTGAAGAATTGAATATCAAACTCCATTTTCTTCCGCCTTACAGCCCCAATCTCAATCCGATTGAACGACTTTGGAAGGTGATGAACGAACACGCCAGAAACAATC
>PCTP01000185.1 GCA_002770795.1 Gammaproteobacteria bacterium CG22_combo_CG10-13_8_21_14_all_40_8
CTGCCTCCCGTAGGAGTCTGGGCCGTGTCTCAGTCCCAGTGTGGCTGATCATCCTCTCAGACCAGCTATGGATCGTCGCCTTGGTAGGCCTTTACCCCACCAACTAGCTAATCCAACGCAGGTTCATCTCGGTGCGAGAGCTTATAAATAGTGGCCCTCTTTCCCCCTTAAGGCGTATGCGGTATTAATCCGAATTTCTTCGGGCTATCCCCCACACCAAGGTAGATCCCTACGCGTTACTCACCCGTCCGCCACTCGTCAGCAAACTAGCAAGCTAGTTCCTGTTACCGTTCGACTTGCATGTGTTAAGCATGCCGCCAGCGTTCAATCTGAGCCATGATCAAACTCTTCAGTTTAAGTTTTTAATAGCTTATGGCTATCAATCTTGGCTCGCTGGAATAATTTTTGCGTTACGTTTGATTGCTCAAATGTCTCTGCATGGTTATTCTCATCGAGCAAATGTCCAACGCTCATTGACTCGAATACCCACACATATTGTCTTATTAATTTGTTAAAGAACTTTTCGACTTCCCGTCTTGTCTGAAAACATCGTTTTCATGACAAACCATCTTCCTGCTTGAGGGCGCACATTATATACCGCCCTTATATTCTGTCAATCTTTTTTTTATCTTATTTTTACGTACCTTATAACTTCTTTGGTACAACCCTTTGGAGCTTCTCTCTCAAGGGAGGCGCATTATAAGCGCTTATGATTTCCCGTCAAGCTTTTTTTCCAATTTATTTTCCGTTTGATTTTCTGAACGCCTTTTTCTTCCCTGCTTGTTCCTAAGCAAGGACGCGCATTATAGGGGTTTAAACTAAATCGTCAATACCTTTTTTGCTTATTTCTTTAAAAAAACTAATTAGGACTTCAATAGATCAAATTATAATCTATAATTAGTGAATGTTTTTCATTACTGGATCTTAAGCTTAGAATAGTTTTTGTTTATTACAAGAGTTAATTTAAAATATTTATTCTTCTTTAGACTCTGTTGATGTTTCCTCCTCGCTAGCACGTCGACTTTTAAATGCTCTTAACCGCCATACAGTGACCAAAGGACCTGAAAGCGCATAGCCAGAGAAAACCAGGAATAATACCAGTGGGGGTTCACTGGCAATCATGACAAATGCTAAGACAAGCGCAAGTACAGCAACAAAGGGAACCTTCTCTTTCCAATCGACTTGTTTGAAAGACTGATAGCGAAAATTACTGACCATTAATAATCCTACACTAATAAGAATCACCGCAATAAGAAGCGAATAACTCCCCTTGGATATATTATAAGCCTCTCCACACCACACCATACCGCAAACAACAGCGGCAGCAGCAGGAATGGCTAAGCCTTGAAAGTAGCGTTTATCGGCCGTTCCCAACTGAGTGTTAAATCGAGCAAGTCTTAAAGCTCCTCCCGCGACATAAATGAAAGCCGCCAACCAGCCTAATTTGCCTTGATCGGCTAAAGCCCAGTTGTAAACAACTAACGCTGGCGCAATGCCAAATGACACCATATCGGCTAAGCTATCGAACTCAGCGCCAAAAGCGCTTTCAGTGTTAGTCATTCTGGCGATCCTTCCATCAAAGCCATCCATTAACATGGCTATAAAAACAGCAATAGCAGCTGTCTCATATTGACCATGCACAGAAGTAATGATTGCGTAAAATCCGGCGAACAACCCTCCGGTTGTGAATAGATTGGGAAGTAAATAAATGCCACGTCTTTTGTTTGGATTAGTTTCCATAAATTCTGTTACCATATTTGGGGAATGTGTATTTCAAGCAATCAATGCGCTCAAAACTTGTTGCCATGCATACAATGCTTGGTGTTTTTGTCGTAAAATTATCATTAACAATCAGTTAAAATTGATGAATTATGGTATAGTGTTACTAATGCTGAATACCTAGTCAATCAATATTTGTTGTGTCGGAGTCATCCCGCGTGCATAAAGAAGTCCCTAACACTGTTTTTCATGACTGTGTCATTGTTGGAAAATCATTAAATGGACAAACTTTTCGGCCCAGTGATTGGGCTGAAAGAGTTTGCGGACATTTAGCAACATTTAGAAATAGACGAATTTATTATTCTTCTCTTTTGCGGCCCGCAGTAATTGATGGTACAAAATGTATTATTGTCAATGCTTCCTTAGAGAAGCTCCATCCCAAGGTTTATCAGATGGTGATGGATTTCAGCCGTACTAACCAGCTACAAGTACGATAACAACCATAAAATCAAAATATGATAACTCGTCAGTGTCAGCACTGATTGGTTCTAATTAATTTGCAACAAGCTATTTGAGCTTTATTAACTCTCTGCTATAGTTAATAAAATACCGTGAGTTAATAAAAAACCGTGGAGATTGCTTATGATTAAGATAGTAACGATCGCAACAATAAGTATGCTCGTCGTTTTAGCCACAAACTCTTTTGCAAATGATCCCCTTTATAAGTGGACGGATGCGAAGGGTGAAGTTCATTTTACCCAAACCCCCCCATTGGGTGATATTCCATACACGGTTTTGAACGTACAAATTCAATCAGTGATCCCCTCGCCAAAAACACAAATAATTGAAGATAAAAAAAAAGATGACACCCTTTCAACAGAAACAAAAGCATTCCACGATGCAAGAGATCGTAACTGTCAACTTGCCAAAGAGAATATGAAGACTTTATCCGAAAGAGCTCGTATACGTGTCAACACAGCAGATGGCGAATCTCGTTTACTCACCGAACAAGAGAAAGCAGAAAAGATGAAGCTTTCACAGGAGCAAATTACATCTTTCTGTACTCCTATTAAAGAATAACGATGGCTAAATGGTATCTTATATTTGATATTTCATTTTGGTTCAGTATTCCAAGGAGCTGCCTTAATCAGCAATAACATACCAGGGATAGCTAGAAAAAAGCATAAATAGTAGAAATTCACCCATCCCATGCTATCGACTAAAAAACCTGTAGATGAACCAACAACAACTCTTGGTATGGTAGAAAAACTAGTGAGTAATGCAATTTGCGTGGCAGCGAGGCTCTTATTGGTTTGTAAAAAAATATAAGAAACCAAAGCAACTGTTCCCAATCCTACTCCAATATATTCAAAACTTACTACGCCAAAAAGCCATAATTCTCCTGAAGTCACATGAAGAGAAAAATAATCGGCTAGCCATGTTACTATTTCAGGATTTGCCCCCACTTTAGTCAGTTGGACATAACCTAAAATGGAAGCCATCTGCACCACACCAAATAGCCATAATGATCGATTAACGCCCACTTTAAGCATAACAAGACCACCTAACAGGCCTCCAGCAATTGAAGACCATAGGGCAGAAAACTTAGCAACTGTCCCAATTTCAATTTTACTAAAACCCATATCAATATAAAATGGTTGTGCCAGAGAAACAGCCATATTATCACCAAGTTTGTAAAGGAAAATAAACAGCAACGTGATAAGGGCTGGCTTTATACCGATCTTGCTAAAAAAATCATGTAGCGGTTCAATCACAGCTTCCTTCAGCGTTTTTGGTGGCTTGGGCTCTACCTCTGATTGAGGCAACCAAAGTGTTACCAAAATACCTAATCCCATCACAAAGCTGACACTTAGCAGCACCCAAGACCATGGCCAAGCATCGGCTAAAATTAAAGCCAGAGATCCGGGAACAAGGGAAGAAATTCTGTAACCATTCACCGCTAAACTATTTCCCATACCCAATTCATCCGCTTCCAAAAGCTCTCGTCGATAGGCTTCAATAACTATATCTTGGGTTGCGCTATAAAATGCCACGATAAAACTTAATCCAGCAATAAGATATATGTCCACCTTGGCATCCAGTAGTGCAAAAGCGGAGATAGAAAGGGTCAAAAGAATTTGTACAGGTATTAAAGTGGTTTTACGGCGCCCAAATCTTTTTGGGCTCACTCGATCGGCCAAAGGTGACCAAAGGAACTTCCAAACGTAAGGGAGTTGGATAAGATTAAACAAGCCAATAGTCGCTAAATCTATTCCTTCGAATCTTAGCCAGGCAGGAATTAGCTGAAAAAGTAAATATAAAGGCAGTCCAGAAAAGAATCCGGTTAAAATACTTGCCAACATGCGACGGGTAAATATTTTATCCCATATTGAATATTGCAAGTATTTCACCCATCTTCATTTGAATTCACTGAGTTGAAATCAGCCAAGACTTAGAGCTTGACTGGGTTCAAAAAGTTTTAATGATGCTCTTTTCTCATATGAGGGAATAACAAAACATCACGTATTGTAGGCGAGTTGGTTAATAACATCACTAATCGATCAATTCCTATTCCCTCTCCTGCTGTGGGTGGCAGCCCGTACTCAAGAGCACGGATATAGTCAGCGTCATAATGCATCGCTTCTTCATCACCAGCCTCCATGGCGGCAACTTGAGCTTTAAAACGTTCTGCTTGATCTTCTGGATCATTTAACTCAGAAAATCCATTGGCCAATTCACGGCCACCCGCAAAAAACTCGAACCTATCCGTGACGTCAGGGTTTGTATCATTCCTGCGAGCCAAAGGTGATATTTCTGTGGGGTAAGCAGTGATAAATGTGGGTTGAATTAAATGTTCTTCTGCTGTGGCCTCAAATAGCTCTATATGAATTCTGCCAAGCCCCCAGCTATCTTCTAGGTGAACATGCTTCTTTTTAGCAATGCTTCTAGCCGTTTCAAGATCAGCCAGCATGGTTTCAGTGAGCTCAGGGTTATATTTAAGTACCGCTTCCACAACCGTCATTCTTGCGAAGGGTTTTGAAAAATCATATTCTGCACCTTCACTGGTAAATTGTTCAGTCCCTAGAACTTGTTTGACCATGCCTCTGAACATATCTTCGGTGAGATCCATCAAATCATTGTAATCAGCATAACCCATATAGAATTCTAACATAGTAAATTCAGGGTTATGTCTTGTGGATAAACCTTCATTTCTAAAGTTGCGATTAATTTCATACACGCGCTCAAATCCGCCGACAACCAATCGTTTCAGATAAAGTTCTGGTGCAATTCGTAAATATAGCGGCATATCTAATGCGTTATGATGAGTGACAAAGGGCTTAGCGCTGGCTCCACCCGGGATCACATGCATCATAGGTGTTTCAACTTCTAAAAAATTCTGTGCATCAAGATAGTTACGAATATACTTGGTAATTTCACTACGAATTTTAAAAGTTTTTCTAGATTGTTGGTTAACGATTAAGTCAACATAACGTTGACGATAGCGTTGTTCTTGATCGGCTAACCCTGCCCATTTATCTGGTAGAGGACGTAGCGCTTTAGTCAGTAATATCATCGATTGAGCTTTAATAGAAAGCTCTCCTGTTTGAGTTTTGAAGACCACACCTTCAAAACCAAATATATCCCCAATATCCGATTTTTTAAAAGCCTCTAAGGTGTCTTCGCCAAGATCATCTTGTCGTATAAACACCTGAATACGGTCTGACATATCTTGAATGGTGGCAAAGCAGGCTTTTCCCATAATCCGACGAGTCATTACCCGCCCAGCTATTTTCACAGGGATTTTCTGAGGATCTAGCTCTTCCTTGGAAAGATGATTATATTTTTCATGAAGATCTGCCGCTAAACTATCTCTTCGAAAATGATTAGGGTAAGCATTTCCCTGCTCTCGAAGGTGCGCTAATTTTTCACGACGCAGTGTCATTTGGCTGTTTATATCTTCATGGTTTTCTGGTGTTTCTGTTGTCATCTAAGTTCTCATTTTCTAAGGTTCAATCTGCAAATTATGATATCAAATTTGTGATATGGCTAGAGTCTATTTTTATAGCCCTGACTTTAAGCTAGCTTCTATAAAAAAGTCCAAGTCACCATCTAAAACAGCTTGCGTATTACTCGTTTCAATACCTGTTCTTAAATCTTTAATGCGAGATTGATCAAGTACATAGGATCTAATTTGTGACCCCCAACCAATATCGCTTTTTTCAGATTCTTGATCTGACTGGATATCTCTTTGTTTTTGTAGCTCCAACTCATAAAGTTTAGCTTTTAGCTGCTTCATCGCGGAAGCTCGATTCTTGTGTTGTGAACGGTCATTCTGACACTGTACCATCACCCCAGTTGGTTCATGGGTGATACGAATAGCAGAATCAGTTTTATTAATATGCTGACCACCAGCGCCACTGGCTCGAAAAGTGTCCACGCGGATATCTGCTGGATTTATCTCAATTTCTATTGAGTCATCAATTTCTGGATAGACAAAAATTGAGGCAAATGAAGTATGGCGTCGATTCCCCGAGTCGAAGGGAGATTTTCTCACCAATCGATGTACGCCTGTTTCAGTACGTAACCACCCATAGGCGTACTCACCTTCAAATCTCACCGTTGCAGATTTAATACCTGCAACATCCCCATCGGAGAGTTCAGTAACTTCTGTTTTAAAACCATGGGCTTCACCCCATCTCAGATATTGGCGAAGTAACATACTTGCCCAATCTTGGGCCTCTGTGCCGCCAGAACCTGATTGTACATCTAAGAAGGCATTATTGGCATCAACTTCCCCAGAAAACATACGTCTAAATTCTAAATCCGCGATGCGTTGTGTATAGTCATTAATTTCTTTTTGAATTTCTTTAACGGCTATCTCATCGTCTTCTTCAGCAGCCATTGCTAATAACTCAGGCAAATCCATTAATCCATCAGACAGCGTTTGCAAAGTTCCGACAATACGCTCTAAATTAGCGCGCTCTTGCCCGAGTTTTTGAGCCTTTTCTGGATCATCCCATATATTTGGGAGTTCTAACTCCCGTTCAATTTCTTCTAGTTGCTCTTTTTTTGAATCAAAGTCAAAGATACCCCCTAAGGGTTGAAACTCTTTGCTCTAAGTCGCAGATCGATTCACGAATTGGGTTGATTTCCATGGTTTTCACATTATATACAAAATTAAGATGGCTTCATTTTACCGAAGCCAAGGGATACAGTACAGAAGATATGCGAATTAAATCCAAATTAAACACATACAGGTGTAGGAGAATAAACCTGAATTTATACTTTAAATCTAGGTTTATCTGTTGAAAAATTTTATTCGGTTGTTGGAGATACCGGCAAGCTGAAACAAGCCTCTGTCCCCAGCCCAAGTTGAGACTTAAGATAAATTTTTCCACCTAATCCGTGAATAATCTCTCTGGAAATTGCTAGGCCAATTCCAGTTCCTTCATATTTCCTCGAATTGGAATTATCTACTTGTTCGAAACCGTTGAAAACACTTTCTATTTTGTCTTCAGGAATACCAATACCTGTATCTTTAATATAGACCCACAAAAAATCATCTTTCAGCTCACAACGAATATTTATGGAACCTTCATGGGTAAACTTGATCGCATTTCCCAGTAAATTATAAATCACCTGCAATACCTTTTGTTCATCTGAGACGAGGATTATTTCTTGATGATCTTGCTGATAGCTGACGCTTACTTTAGGGTCAACCAATGGACTACATAGTAAATTGGCTTCATGAATCAATTCTGAAAAATCAAATTTTTCAAAATAAAACTTATGACGCCCAGATTTTAACTGGGCCAGTTCTAGAATATCACTAACGATTAACGCTAAGCGCGTACCGCATTTTCCAATAAGACGGATATACTCAATCAGCTCATCCTCAATATTTTTCTCGTAGTCTAAAAGGATTAACTCGGATAAACCAATGATACCGTTCAGTGGTGTACGCAGCTCATGTGATGTGTTGGTCAGAATTCGATCTTTTAATTTATCCAGCTCTAGCAATTCCCAGTTCACTTGCTTTTGACGAAGTAGCTCTCGATGCGCATGTTTTCTGTAGAACCAAAAAAAGACTAACATAAAAAATGCAATCAGGGCAACAGACCAAACAATAATCAGTTGTCTTTGATTTTTTAAGGCTAGTCGACTAATTTGTTCTTGCTTGCTCAATAATAGAATTTGGTTATCTTTTTCAGAAAGCTGGTATTTGGCAGAGGCCACAGCTAGTTGTTTGGCTTGATTTTGAGCAAAAAAAGATTCTTTAAAAGAGATGTATTTATCTTGATATTCGAGAGCCAAATCATTATTCCCTTGTTGTCTGGCAATAGCCGCCAGCACTTTATAAGCACGAACGACTCCTTTAAAATATTGCGCAGCATCAGGATGCTGAATAACTGCCAAAGCGTTCTCCATGGCTTTATCCAAATTGTTTGTTTGTAAATAAGCTGCCGCTAATAGACTATCAGTTTTTAGAATTAATAAGTTATGAGGTGAGTCCTTCATTTCTTGATGATGAACTTCTAATAAATCAATCAGTTTTTCTGGTTGATTGTGATCTAAATAGGATGATGCGATATAACTTCTAAGTATATTAACAATAACTTTTTCATTGACAATGAGACAGCTATTGATTGCTTCATCAATCTCTTTTTGTAAAACATCTATATTGGATAAAGCAAATCTCGCCTTGACTCGCTCACTGAGTGTCACACAGAGATTTCTGCCTGAAACATTTTCATCAAGTAACTGTTGAGTAAGTTTAATAGACATCCCATACTCTTCAATTTCATTATAAAATACTGCAGAAACCATTAATCCTTGATGTCGTATTTGAAGATTTTTGATTTCTTTTCTTTGCAGAGAAATTTTTTCTAAATACACATAACCTTCTAACCACTTTTGCTGAAGTGCATATAAGTTAACTAAAGAAATTTTTGATCTATAACTTAATTCTGTATCTTGACTGTTCTCATCTACTTCCTGATGGAGACTTATAGCCTGATTAATTTGGCCTTTATAGGTTTTGTCGTAAGCGCTCAGGTAAATGTAGAAATATCTTTGCTTGTGAGTGAATTTGTCCAACTGTGGTTCAAGCTGTAGTAAAATTTCGGATAACTTATCAGCTCGGGAAGACTTTAGCTGATCTGCCTGCTGCAATTTTTTATCCCACTCTGAATTATTTACATCCACGGAAAAAACTGCCTGACAAAAGCAACTCAAAAAAAGTGTTAAAGTCAATTTTAGGATCAATTTCATAGAAGGTGTTTTCATGAAAGTGGCATTAATAGACATCATAATGCCGATCCTTTAATTTAGCCCATTTGGTATTGCTGTTTTGAAACGCCTGGATCATTTTTTTTAGTTTTGTCATCCCCACCATCATCTTCCTCCTTATCATCCTCTTCCTCAGCTGGAACTATCATACACACAATCTTAGATCGTGCATTTAACAACAATTCTAATACTTGCTGATCCTTATTAATTATGGCTTCACGTACTTTTGGATCAAAATCATCATTATCCAAAATCGCCTCAAAATCTATGCGATCCAGTCTAAAATTGGCATTTTCACCTAATTCTTCTAAAAAACGAATAGTATTTTTCATAATTTTTCCAAAATATTAACAACCATTAGATAATAGATAACAACTTAACAACATTCAATGGAAAGCGCAGTAATTTCCTGAATGACCTCTTTATTTCTTTGCATGTTTCTAGCGGGAGGGATGACCAAAGTGGTGTAATCTTTGATATCTGCTCCAACTAAATCCTGTAATGCTATATTTTCTGCTCGAATACCTTTAATTGCAATGGTGGCAGCTTCATACAAAATCACTGAATGATTTTTAGGGTAGTTGATATACAAAAGCTCAAGTAAAATCTGACGATATTTAGCTCCAGTCACTTCGACACCATAAGTTAAATCTCCAGCAACACCAATCTGCCATAAGATTAAATAAGCTGAAGGGTCAATTATCCGCTTATAAAACATAAATTGGCTCGCTTCATATTGCTGACAACCAAACTTCCCAGGATCAATACCCAAATCAGCTATTAAGGTATCCTCTGCTGAAATACCAGCTTCCATAATCGCTTTAAAACCTTCTAATCTAGCCTTAGAAATAAGTTTGTGAGGCACATAAGCAAAAACACCTGGATGACCATAAAAAATTCCACAAACTTTTTTTCCAGCTCTCACTTCTTGTAACACTGCATCTACCATTTCCTTGTAAGTTTTTTTACGGGATTTATTAGAGGCATAATAGGGTTGGAGACTAACAACATTGTGATGCATTTGCTCAACCCATAACTCGACTAAAGCATCAGATGCCATCACAAAGCAGATATCACTCTCTCGTATATGAGCTTTGGTTATAGGTGTAATATGCGCGCCTAACGTCATCCCGATGCCTACACAGGCCAAAGAACCTTTATTCTCTAGTTGATAATTCATTTATAACTCCAAGTGGCTTCTAGGCTGATAAACTCAGATTCACCAGATTCCAGATTTGCTGGAGATTTGCTGGACATGAGATTTGCTGGACACACACTTTAAACTTTACTTTAAACTTTACTTTAAACTCACACTTTAATTCCAAGGCATTTTTTAAGGGGAGATTAGAGAGAGTTTATCAACTCACAGAAACAAAAAAGCCTTGAATAATCAAGGCTTTATATTTGGTACCAGTGGGCGGACTCGAACCGCCACGCTTTTAAGGGCGGGGGATTTTGAATCCCCTGTGTATACCAATTTCACCACACTGGCATTGCAAGTTGATATTTGAGTCTGTATCTTATCGACTGCGGAATGGAATTATACACACCAGTATAAAGATTGCAACTCAAAGCTTATATGTTCAGCAATTCTCGGCAAAACTAATTCCCCCTAGAACTAAAGGGCTTAAGCTACCCACAAAAATATAGTTTTCGCGCTATTTATCACTTTTTTCTCTTTTTTAAGAAAAATT
>PCTP01000077.1:0-417 GCA_002770795.1 Gammaproteobacteria bacterium CG22_combo_CG10-13_8_21_14_all_40_8
CTCAAGGATTTTACTTAGATCCCAGTTTAAAAATCAGCTTCAAATTTGTTCTAGGAAAATGAGTCTCGGTTGCATTAAGTTCGTCACATAGTTTAAGAATCGCGTTATCCGTTCTTTTATTTGCCATATGGTGTAGGCAAACTATTAGTGTATTATTTTTTTGATCAGGTATTAAGTCTGCGTCTCTGGTGTAGATGGCTTGCAATAAACCTCTGGCCTCATCTGATGCTATTCCACTATTTCTCAGAATGTTAGCCATTGATGTTTCAGCCCTGTAGGCAATCATTTTTATATTATCAATAAGATATTTATTTTTAACGCAGAGTTGTTGAAACTTATCGGCCTCTGGTAATTCTTCCATTGTTATGTGGCGTTTAGCCGCCTTTCGCTCTTGCTTTAAGTGACTTATTTTTTCTT
>PCTP01000077.1:430-11011 GCA_002770795.1 Gammaproteobacteria bacterium CG22_combo_CG10-13_8_21_14_all_40_8
GTAGTGCGACCTTCTTTTTAACGTACAGGTCTATTTTTTCAGGCTCTATCGTGTCATTAAGACTGACTTCGCCAAATTCAGCCAGTCGGCGGTTCAGTTTCCCAATATGAGAACGCACTTGCCCGTCTAACGCCCTGTGTTTCGGGTTAACGACTATTGTGGGGTCGGATATATCGGCAGTGCTATAGCTAGACAACCTATCCAGACCAAACTGCTCGCGCATATATTTGAAGTAATTTTCCTGACCCCACCTGGCAAACATCGACATAGCGACAGGCTCAATGACTGACTTATAATCCGTACATAAGATCGATGTTTGATGTCCCCGTAGCGAGAGCTTGCGGATTTCTCTTACCCACATTTTATTAGTCAGACAAGTTCCTCTCTCGGCGAGTTGCATTTCCACCTGCTCACCGTTGGATAAGGTCACTTCACGCAGCTCAAACTCTGCTTCTGGCCAATTTTCACCCGGAAATTTATGATAGGTCAGACAGGCTATCCGCTTTTCTCGCATGTCTTTAAAAAAGGCCGGACTGTAACCTTCTCGATCAAAGATCAGGGTAAAGCGATGCAGCCACGGATCATCGCTGAGTTCCTGTTGGCTGGGTTGCTGAGGGATGTCAGATTCTAAACGCGGTAAAATATCCTGTTCAATCACTTTTATCATGCCCGGATCCACCGCTTTATTGATCACAAAAAACGGCTGGCTATCCATCGCATTGATCCAGTAATCCGTCGTCGCATGCAGACATAATTTTTGTCGCGCGACATGATGGCGTGGTAATTTTGTCTGACTGCCATTATAAACCCGAACATGTCCGTCAATATAAAGCACACCAGCAGACTCTGGCGCTTCCGCCATCCAATGACGACAAAGTGCTTCCCCCCAAAGTTTTGCTCCTTCACCTTCGCTTAATCGGTTTATTTTTTGGCGTAAAGTACGGACTTCTGGAATACGATCCAGACCCAATAGCTTTCCCCATTCTCCCGGCATACTGAAGCGTAACTTTTCAATCGACTTGATTCTGGCAAGCGCCATGAAAGCCAATAGCATGAGAATACTATCCAGGCCGTAATAGCCCTTTGAAAGGGACAGGAAATCATCACTGTGATCGAGTAACCCAGAGGCCAACAGGGCGGGTAAAGCAAAAATGACGCCAGCATTATGGACATCGATGACGGGATGGAACTCAGGAGCCACAGCGGTTAACAGGCCAAGGCTGGCGGCCACTCTATCAGTAATGTTAGTGGCACCCATACCGAGGGGTGCTTCGCTATCGGTATGACCTCTCTCGCTTTTGTTCAGTCCGGTGACAGTCAGATCTTTTTTTTAGCAACCTGTAGCTTGCCAGCTTTTATCGCCTTTGAAAAAGTATTGGGCTTGATTGATAAATGCTTAGCGGCTTCTGCCGGCGTGAAATTTTCATTAAGCAAGGCCTGTGCTTGCTTTAATACTTCAACGGTCAATATGGCAGCGCCGCGACGATTTTGCGGGGTAAAAAAACTTCTCGGCCCTTCTTCTCGGTAGAGTTTTACCGCCCGCTTAACACTAATTGTTTTGACGCCAAATGCGCGAGCGATCTCAACCTGTTTAGCAGTACCCGACACACAAAATTGTGCAGTGATCATTTTGAAAGACCCCCTGTCTTTTTCATCATGAGTAAAAAGCGGCATAGTGCCATTGAAATAAACGACTTGTCCCGATTCATTTTTCTGAAACGCCAAGATCGAATTAATATGAGTCACCCCGTAAGGGAAAATAGGCAGCATAGCTTGAGGCATATTGAAGTTCTCCTGAAAAAGGTAACTTTACAAAATCCACAACAAAAAGCGAACTGTTTTAGAGGAAATCACTGTAATTGGCGTAACTAATTGTATTGTATAGATTATTATTTATTGTTTTTCTTTGTGCGCTGGATAGGGATCAGGTGTTCTGAAATACATTCAGAATTTTCTTTTTTAAGGGCTGACTAAATAATGTAGGGGTGAGTAGTTATAAAAAAAGACTGAAGGAGTAGGATTATATATCCTGATTCGCTTCAATGCGATCCAAGAGGCGGGAGGCATAGCTTGACCAAGGAGAGTGTTTATATTCTTTTTCGAGTTTAAGTAACCAAGTTTTAGCATTGAGACGCTGGTTTTCTTTCACAAAAGCGTTGGATAATTGCATCATTAACTCAGGTAAAATTTCGGTATCGGGACGGGATGATTCAAGTAGCGTTAGAATTTTCTCCGCCTCACCAAAACATCGACACCGGATAAATCGCTGGCACAAATCAATTAATCGACTAGTGGCCAAGCTGCCTTTGGGATTCAGTTGACGATATTCACAGTATTTTTCATGAACCCAGTCATCCAGATCTCTTTGATTTTCCGTTACCGTAAATAGATGATTGACTAATTTTTTGTACTCAAGGGATTCTGGGCGTAATTTTGTCAGGTTGTACAATAGCTCGATAATGCGTAGATTGTCTGGTTGTTGTTTAAGCAGCTCCAATAAGGTTGTTTTGGCTCTAGCAAAATTTAATTTGCGTATTTGATTGATGGCATATTCTTGCTCTTCAACAAAGGGATCATTTTTCTCTTCATCCGTTTCAATGTAGGACTGATCATATTGTTGAAAATATCGAGTCAATATCCAACTCAATAAAGCACCCGACATCAACCCCCCAACATGTGCCATATAAGCAACTTGACTGCCTTCTGAGGCTATGTTTTCCCAAACTTCTTTGCCAATCCATAGAGGTAACACCACTAAGGCGGGTAATTGAATGTAATTAAAGTAACCGAATATCCAGTAAAAAAATTTGATTTTCTTTAGTCCGTAAACGGCGGCATAGGCTCCCATTAACCCACCAATAGCACCCGAAGCGCCGACTAATGGAGCAAAGGAATCCAAATTAAATAAGCCATAGAATAACGCCGAACAAACTCCACAAATATGGTAAAGCAGTAGAAATTGTAATTTGCCGAAGATAACTTCTAAACTAAATCCAAAGATTAACAGGAAAACCATATTGCCAAACAGATGCCCTATACCCCCATGCAAATACATATAGCTAAAGCTATTTTTGAAAAAATGATTGCCAGCTTTGTATCCGGATGAAAAGGTGGGAATTTGAGCAATTTGTTGATCAAAGAGTAGTCTGTTTTTTAACCATACGGGGTAGTTTTCTTCATTTGGGGAGAGCAGCCCTTTTTTTAATTGAAGGTTCCAATCTTTATCCGATAACATTTCTACCAAGATGGTGTCAGAAGGTTGTTGATTGTTGATTGTGGGTTTTAAGTAGCTCTCTTCCTTCAACTGAGCATAATAAGGATATTCTATGGATAAAAGGGGAGAGTTTCGGTAAAAATGAATCGCTTCCCCGAGTTGGTTATTTTCATGGATTTGAAAAAAGAAAAAAATCAATACATTCAGCAGGATAATACCCAAGGTGGCCAATGGAGGTTGCTGCCAGTTGAGTTTTCTCTCTACCGGAAAAATAACCAACATAGGAAACTCCTTTATCCCGTTTGAACTGGATTATTGTAGGAACAACATAAAGGCTATCAATGCTGCAACAACTAGCACGCCACCAATAATTAATATCAGGTTATTAGGGTTTGTTTTTGTGGGAGTTTGTTTATCATCGGTATGAGTTTTAAATATAAATTCTGCCTGTCCAAAATGAACCTTATCACCATCTTTGAGTGGGCTGATGGATATTTTTTTTCCATTGAGGAAAGTGCCATTGGAGGAAAGCAGGTTAATGATCTTCCAACCATCTTCCTCTTGGGTGATTTGAGCATGTAGCGAAGATATACTGGGATCATCTAGCACTAAATCTTGCTCTAACTTGCGTCCTATGGTTTGAGAAACTTTGGTCAAATGAAAAATTTGTCCATCAAAAGGGGCATTAATACCCACCAACATGGCATCACCAGAGCCCGATAGTATTTTAATTCGAGTGTTCTCATCAATAGCTGCCTCAACATCTGCAGCAGAAAAGATCATCGTACCTTGTGGCCCAGCTTTTTTTTTAGGGGCTGCGGGTTTATTGGATTGTTTGCTAGAGTTCATAATTTACCCATTTAGCCTGAAATAGAGAATTATACACAAAAAAACATAATATTAACTATAGTTAACAAAAGGATAAATGTCGATAGCTTTTATCTCTGGTAGCCACAATTCAATAGGGTTGATAAGTGAGCAATGAAAGCGATGAAATAAACGAACAGTTAACTGTGACTTGTCAAAAGTGAGTTGCAAGTATAGAGTGAAGCTTGGACAGAATGGTATATAGCCGTGATACTTGGAAATGCGAGTTTCAGGGATTACGGCTATGAATGACCCTTTGCATTCAGTTTGTATCCTGAATTTTACAAATTGAAGTGATTATGGGATTAATATCAAGTCATTATATATTGGGACAGAACCTGTGATAAAAATAGAGTTTGCTCAAAAAACGCATCAAGGCCAAACTCGGGATCATAATGAAGACAGTATCTTTTCGGATGCTGAAATGGGCTTATGGATAGTTGCCGATGGTATGGGGGGGCATGCTGGAGGAGAAGTGGCAAGTTGTATTGTATGTGAATCCATCCCTGAGATGATTAAAGAGGGACATTCACTGAAAGAATCCATTGCCACAACTCACCACTTAATTAAGGCTGCACCGCAAAATGGCCGTGGTATTAAAGGAATGGGATCTACAGTGGTGGCCATGAAGTTAGATGAAACTGGTTATCAAATAGCATGGGTGGGAGATAGTCGAGCTTATTTATGGGATGGTCAATTGCATCAACTTTCAACCGATCAATCTTTCGTTCAGAAGTTAATTGAAGCCAAAGCCATAACGCCAGAGCAAGCGAGAAATCACCCCAAAAAAAATCTGATTCTTCAATCTTTAGGGGCTTCTCAACTTCCGACTATTCAGGTAGATTCTTTGCGTGGAGATTTCAAGAAAGAGAGCATCATTTTACTTTGCAGTGATGGCCTTAATAATGAACTGACGGATGATGAAATTGCTGCCTTGATCGACCCTTTTCAGCCCTTGCAAAGCGTTGCAAAAAACTTGGTTGACGCTGCCAATAAGGCTGGGGGAAATGACAATATTAGTGTTATTTTGATCAAAACCTTGATGGATAGTCAGGATACAAAGGGTAAAAGTGGTTATCTAGATAGAGTTAAGAGTATATTGTCCAAAAAAATAACTTAAAAAAACAATAAAAAATTTCACATTCAACAGCATTTATATTTGGGATTTATGATAGAGATACCAGGTTATAAAATTATCAAGGAGCTTGGTCAAGGGGGGATGGCAACAGTTTATCTTGCTAATCATCTGGGACTGGAGAGAGAAGTGGCATTGAAAGTCATGTCTCCATTGTTAATGCTTGATCCAAGTTTCACCGAACGCTTTAATCGCGAAGCTAAAATTGTCGCCAAATTAAAACATCCTGGTATCGTGGTGGTTTATGATGTGGGACAGTTGGATAATATTAATTATATCAGCATGGAATATCATGCTAATGGTGATTTAAAGGATAGAATCACACAGGGGCTTTGTTTAAAAGATTGCTTATTTATTATTAAATCAGTGGCAATGGCTTTAGATTTTGCTCATGCCAAAGGTTATGTACATCGAGATATTAAACCAGAAAATATCCTTTTTGATGACCAGCAAAACCCAGTGATCACTGATTTTGGTATTGCTAAATGTAATGAGTCATCCACTCAAGTGACTCAGGTTGGATCAGCGGTAGGCACACCGCGTTATATGAGTCCAGAACAAGCGCGAGGGAAGAAAACGGATCACCGTTCCGATCTCTACAGTTTAGGGGTGATTTTTTATGAAATGCTTGCTGGAAAAGTACCCTATGAGGCCGATGATTCCTTAGCTATTGGTATTAAACATGTGACTGAGCCTATTCCATCCTTACCGGAGGCTTTTTCTGCCTTTCAAGGCTTTCTCAACAAAGCCATGGCCAAACAACCCATCTCAAGATTTCAGAGTGGTAGGGATTTTGCTCAAGCCTTAGAGTTAAATCCACAAAGTG
The DNA here is from genome assembly GCA_002770795.1 of Gammaproteobacteria bacterium CG22_combo_CG10-13_8_21_14_all_40_8. Taxonomy (GTDB): domain Bacteria; phylum Pseudomonadota; class Gammaproteobacteria; order Enterobacterales; genus 21-14-all-40-8. Next base: position 6,473 of record PCTP01000077.1, read on the forward strand.
GCGCTGGCGATGATGCCATAGATTTCAATAGTCCTATTGTGACCCATGAAGATGATCGGCCCTATTACCCCAATGCGCGTAATAATAGTCAGGGTACGATGATTGTCCCCCCTAAAAAATCAATATTACCCAAGGTGGTTGTTAGTTTGGTGATGTTGGTTATCGCTACCTTGGCTTTTTCCTATTTACAACCAGGTTATATGCCTCTTTTAGATACTTGGGTCAATGAAATCAGTGGTAGAGCGCAACAGCAACGAAATGAACAGGCCTTAGCTGACAAACAACAACAGTTTAAAGAGTCCGTACAATTGCTGGAAAACCAAGCAATGGAACAGGTCAATAGCAAAGATGTCTCAGAGGCTAATTTATTAAAGGCCATGGTTTTTTACCAACAACTTCAAAAAATTGATCCAAAGAATCAGGCTATCCAGAAAGGATTGCAGTCCATTTCACATCAATATCTACAACTTGCTGAAAAACATGCCGATCAGCATGATTTTTATCGAGCACAAAATGCTATAAATGAAGCTAAAAAATTAAATTATGAGCCAGCCGAGATGGAACAAGTTCAAAAAATTGTAGAAGCTGCTCGATTGGATTATGCCAAGAAATTGAACGATGAAAAAATTCAGCAAGAAGTAGCTAGGCAATTACAGCTAAAATTAGAAAATGAACAAATGATTCAGCAAAAAAACATCGAAATTTTACTACAACAAGCCAAAGATGCGGTGACAGCACAACGACTCACTCAGCCTGAAAACAGCGCACTATTTTATTACCAAAAAGTTTTGCTGTTGGATGATAGTAATCCTGACGCCAAAAAAGGGCTCGATGACCTCATTAATTTTTATGTGACTAAAACCCAAAGTGATATTGCCAGAAAGCATTTTATTAGTGCAAGAAAGGATCTTGAAAAAATAAAGAGCATTAATAAGAACTATGAGGGATTTAATGCTTTAGATAACCAACTAGCTCAAGCTCAAGAAAGTTACAATCAGCAACAAAAAGCTCTAGCATTAAATAATGAAACAAAATCTGAGGTTAAAGCTAGTTTAAGTGAATCTTCTTCAGAAAAAACATCAGAGATGGAGACTGATTCTATCACTCAAAAAATTGACTCGAATGAGAATAAAGCAAGTTCAGACCCTCTTTTAGAATTAAGAGTAAATGCCTTATTAAAAAATGCTAAAGAAGCAATTTTAGCTGGACGAATCGCACCTCCCAGTAATAATAATGCTTTTGAAAAATATTTAAATGTGTTATCGATACAGTCTGGGAATCAAGAGGCTAAAGCAGGCATAGAAACCATTTTAGCGGATGCCAAAAAACATCTAAAAGGTGCTCAAGGAGACGAGGTGTTAACTCTCCAGTATCAGGAGTCTTATAATAATATGAAGAAGCTCTTTGACGAAGCTTTTACAGAACAAAAATAATCAGGGTAAAAAATAATGAACACTCAATATCTACATTTTCTGATTAAAATAATAATTTTGGTTATGCTTGCATCTTGCGCGGCACCTGGCCAAATATACGATAATAAATCACTCGATCAGGCCATTGCCACAGGTCAACTGGAGTCTTTTTATCAAGGGCTTTTAACTGAGATGAAGCAAGGTAAAAAAAATCCAGCGTTATTAGAGAAGGCTCGGAAACTGCTTTCTCAACTAAAAATTGATCGGCTTGTTAGAAATATTGAAAGCTCCAGGAATTTGAATGGATTTATTCCATTAGATAAAATCCCGGGTTTGGATGCATTACCTCATGAAATAGCCCTGTTAAATGCAGAAAACACTCAAAAATATCAGCAGTTTCTTCAGGATGAGTTGGAGAAAACAAACCTTTATATTCAAAAACAATTTAAATCGGCTGAGGCATCTGTTAATCATCCCATAGAGCAACTTGGATTTTTACAGGATGCAATGAGTGTCGCTGGGAATAATCAGGATTATGTCAATGCTGCGAATGAAATAAAGCAAGAGATAGTGCTGTCTGAATACAAAAATGGATTGCAACAGCTTGATCAATTAAATTTTGATGAAGCGAAAAAACATTTTGAGCTAGTGAAATCAATTGCGCCTGATTATCAAAATTTGCAAATGCGTTTTACCCAAATAGAGGTGAGTGAATTTGATGCCAAATTTAATGGTTTTGTAGAGATGGGGGATGTTGATAAGGCTTATGATCTGCTCATGGAGAATGTCGATAAACCCTATTTTCCTGAGATCGCGAAAGTCGTTAAACCCATGGCAAAATTAGTCGCTGGTTATTTTAGCGGTCGCTCCAAAGATGCGATAACAAAAAAAGATTATCAGGCTGCCTACCCCCTACTCAAAAAATCTAAAGATGTTTTTGTTACCCTCGAATTGCAGGACACCGTCCATTCCCAAGAAGAAACCTTATTTCTTGAAGCGATTTTTAAACTCCATCAAAAGGCCAATCAGCAAAAAAGATATGGGCTGGCTTTAGCTCATTTGAAGATGATAGAGGAGTTTCGTCCTGACTATCCTGATCTGACCAAAGCGCTTAGAGAATCCTTATCCAAAGTAAAATTGCAAGGGATCAAAGGCGTCAGTATTTCTGCATTTTCTAACCAAGCAGATGCTAATTCTCAAGGCAGCGTGATCAGTTCACGCCTTACCCGCTACCTATTAGACAATTTATCCCATGATGTGAGATTGGTGGAAAGAGAACAGTTAGAGAATGTGATAAGAGAAAATCAACTCAAAAAGGATGAAGATTCAGCGCATCTCGCTGTTGCTGATTACTTTATTGAAGGGAATATAGATACCAGTCGCGTGGACTCATCCATTAACAAGTCTCAAGATAAACATCGTGTAGTTACTTCCCATAAAGATGTGAGTAACCCAGCTTATGAAGCGTGGGAAAAAAGTTCTAAAAAAGGTGAAGCACCCCCAAAATTTTTGAGTGAACCTCAATATGAAGACGTGACCCTACAACTGGATCATCACAAGAAAGTGGGTTTAGAAACAGTTTCTTATCGAATTATCGATGCATCTTCCGCCAAAGTAATTTCCAGTAATACAATCTCTCAATCTGAAGAACACAGTGGTGATAGCATAGAAGGTTTATCCATTGGTGAATTTGTCCAAAAAAGTGTTTTTGTGGAAATTCCTTCAGATATAGAAATTCTTGACTCCTTAACCCATATGATTTCTCAAAAAATAGGTGAAGAATTACAACAATTTTTCTCTGATCAAGATGTAAAATATCAACAAATGGCCGAACGTTTAAAAAACGAAGGCAATTTATCTCAGGCTGTTGAGCAATATGCCAATGCCTATGTTATTGCTGCAGAAAAAAATAAAGATTTCCAGCCTGTACTTCAAGATCTAAAAGAGCTTTCGGTGAAACCAGAAGTGCTACACTGAACCATTTCTCTTATTTCTCCTGTTTGGCGAAACAGGGGAAATAAGCTGCATAGCTCACCTATATAGAGAAATATCACCATAGGATAATCATATATAGTTGATTCTTATACCAAACAGGATAAACTTATAGCTCTAAACCATAGATGAGAGTTTTCAATGACAATTTATGATCTAGATAAGTTAATGAGTGAAACTCGAAAACTTGCTGGAGAATACCGTAAAACAACAGGGCAAACATTGCCTGTGACAGCGGATTTAGCCAATTATGATGCTATTCGGTTACTCGAACTTGAGACACCAGAAGAGAAAATTGCAGGTATTGATGCCATCAAAGATGGGAAAAAGTATCAGATTAAAGGCCGAGTTCTTTTTGGTGATGAGAAAAAAGGGCAAAGAGTAGGGCAGATTAATCTTGGTGGACAATGGGATGCGGTTTTATTGGTGTTATTTAATGGAATGTATCAACCTACCGTTATTTTAGAAGCTTCACGCGAGGTGCTTGAACCTGTTGTGAATGTTAAGTCAAACCCCAGAGGCGCTTTAACCGTGGGGCGTTTTCAAAGTTTATCTACTCAGTTGTGGCAACCTGAATCTAATTCTGATTCTAATGAATAAATTTAGCTAAGCTAGGAACAACTGATGGGCGAAAGTAATTGGACGTTGTCCGAGCAGGGACCGTTTGCACTGACATTGGAGGGATTTAGGACTAGAGCTATCCAACAACAAATGGCTCATGCTATTGAAGAATGTCTACAAAAAAATGGTCATTTAGCGATAGAAGCGGGGACAGGCACAGGTAAAACCCTTGCCTATTTGATTCCTGCTTTACTCAGCAAGCGTAAAACCATTATTTCAACAGGCACTAAAAACCTCCAAGATCAACTTTTCCACCGTGATTTACCCTTGGTATTAAAAACCCTGGATCTACCTCACCATGTGGCTTTGCTCAAAGGCCGCGCCAATTATTTATGTTTATTTCGACTGGAACAGTCGCTTTCGCAAGGATTATTAGAATCAAGACAGCTGGCTTCGCAGTTGCAACATCTCAAAGCTTGGTCAAAATCCACCCCATCAGGAGATATTGCGGATGGTTCTGGGTTGAATGAAGATTCTCCTTTAATCCCCATGGTGACAAGCAGTGCAGATAATT
>PCTP01000146.1:0-2702 GCA_002770795.1 Gammaproteobacteria bacterium CG22_combo_CG10-13_8_21_14_all_40_8
TGATTAATTTTTCTGGTGAACTCAAGAGAATTGTGAATACGGATGAATTTCATTCCATGTGTATGAGTCAACAGGTGAAAGCGCTTGAACACTACCCTGTTTCTGAAACATTGATTGTCTATATTTTGCATATCATGAACTCCTATCTTGAAGATCGTCAAATGCACTTTAAACGTTTATTGCATAAAAGAATTGAGCAAAAGGAGCTGGTATTGAAGGCAGAAATGGAAAAAAATCTTCTGTTAAAGAGAGAGCATCAACGCATTGCTTTGGAACAAGAAATAGCTCAAAGAGAAAAACAACGGCTAGATGAAATGGCGCAACAAATAAAATCCCATCTTCAGGTTAAAATTGAGATGGAAAAGACTAATTTAGAAACTGCTAAGAGGGATGTTCTAAATCTTAACACTGGAACCGTTGTTCAATTAATGAACCTGTCTGGTGAACGATTTGAGACAAAACTCGCTATGATATTCGAGTCTAGTGGTAAATTGATATTTGTAGACAGATATGGCGCCAAACAGGCAGAAAGATCAAGGGACGAACTTGCCAAAAATATAGTCAAAGGCACAGAGAAAATCATTAGTCAGAGAGCTACATCAGATGATGCATTACAAAATCTCGTGATGAATCAAAGAAAAAAAATGAGGGAGAATGATTAAATGAAAAATAGCGAAAACCGAAATCATCCTAGAATACTAAGAATAGAAGCTATCTCGATACAGGTGCTTTTGCCTTCCTTTGATGGTTCTGAAGACTCTGAGATTGTTAAAACCACCACTTTAGATGTTTCTGCGAGTGGCTTGAGGGTGAAAACTGAACAAAACTTACCGGTTGGTAATATTTTTGATATTTGTATTCAGCTGACCGACTACTCTAAAACCTTCCTTCTGACAGCCGAGATAAAATGGTGTACTGCGTCCTCTATAAATAATGAGTTTTTGGCAGGCTTGGAGGTGCAGCCTGCTCTTGGGACAGATTATCTGTATTGGAAACGCTTTTTCGACTGAGTCGTGTAGATTTTAATTATTTTCTGGTATGAGCCTGAATCAGCGAGCCTATCTAAACAGTGTTTTGCTCGGTGGAGGCAAGATATTATCTTTTTTGCATAGAACCCTGGTCTTGCAGTCTTCTCAGCTCTTTTTTATTTTGGCTAGCCATATCATCCCACTTTCTTTGAGTTAAACACACTTTGCGTTTAATTCGAGAACCTGTAGGTCGAATTCTCTTGCAAACATATTCAACACCATTTTTATCTTTAACAATTTCAACATTTTTAGCTTTAGCCTTTTCTGGTGGATTTGTTGCATCATTTGCGATAGCCCCAGCCATACTCAGCGTAATCATAGATGTAATAAGTAATTTTAATAAAGCCACAATCAGTCCTCTGTTATATCCCTTCAATTCTGAAATTGCATGAAAAGAGAGTGATGCTCCTTTTTCATTTAAGTCAGAATATGGGGTGATTAATATTTGAATACTGCTATATTCTAGGTGATTTGTTTTTAACTGTTAAGTAAATATTGCCATATTTAGTTGTGATAATTGACCAATTTTGAATTTATGAACGAGTGCTGGTGTTGAGAAAGTCTTATATCTATTTGATATAAAAGAAAAATATATTTATTCCTGTATGTTGAATGAAGTTTTGTCAGGGAGAGATTATTGGATTATTACACAATATGTTACAAGTTAACCCCGTAAAACGGTTGCTCAGGGGGTTAAATGGAGTTTATTAGCTTGGGATCTTGGGCCGTTTTCTTTTTCAACATAACATAAACCGCGCCGAGTCCTCCATGTTGTAATTGTGCGCTATGAAAGGCGATTACAGGTTCTAGTTGCAATAACCATTCGTGCACATAGCTTTTAAGTTGTGCTTTGGGTTCACTGCGCTCACCTTTGCCATGAATAATCAACACGACTCTTTGTTGCTGTTTAATCGCTGATTTTATAAATTCCCAAACCTGCTCACGAGCTTGAGTAAGTTTGATACGATGGAGATCAAGGCTACTTTGGATGGGGTATTTGCCTAATCGTAGTTTTTTATAAACGCCTTCTTGCACGCCATCTTTTTTGTATTCTAACCAACTATGGGGTTGTAACCATTCTATTTCTCCCATATTAAGATAGTTACTTTCCTGAAAAGGCTTTTTCGTGACCCATTTTTGACGAGCTTTGACGTTAAATGTTGATTCGGTGGGTTTGCTAAAGTGGATGGTGGGCTTATTTTTTAGAGGTTCCACATCTTGCATTTGTTGTTGGAAATCAGAAAGTGAGTTTTTATTCATAACAAAATGGTTCTTTTTAGTCGAAAGTTGTGGATAAATGAGATTGTTTGGTTTTTTTTTATCGGTTTAGGCTTTCTTAGTTAACTTAACTGACTAAATTAGGTACAATTAAAGGTCTGACATCATTTTATTGCTTAGATTGTTTTTAGTCTATAATTAATGAGTCGTTATCAATTGATTTCATGATTCTTAATGATTGGGTTAGGAATCCACAAAGATTGGCAATATTCATGCAAAACTTTGTATTTTTTGTTTTTTTGGAGAAGTAAATGGCACGCGTAACCGTAGAAGATGCAGTAAATAAAGTTGGCAATCGTTTTGATTTAGTCATGTTAGCCTCAAAGAGAGCAAGACAATTGGCACGTGGTGGTAAGGATCCTTTGGTTGAATGGGACAATGATAAACCAACCGTTG
>PCTP01000146.1:2709-10685 GCA_002770795.1 Gammaproteobacteria bacterium CG22_combo_CG10-13_8_21_14_all_40_8
AAGAGAAATTGAACTTGGACTCATCACGGCTAAATCTATGGAAAAGAAAGCGCATCAGCATGAAGAAATCGTCGATTTTATCACTACTGATTCCATTTCCAATTCCATCATCGAGTAATTTACTCAAAAGAGCGTCTATAGCATGTATATCTTCGAACCTCTGAAGACCAAATTAGGCGCTTACTTAACTCCTGATAAAGTTGAGCTTATAGAACAAGCCTATCTCTTGGCTCGTCAAGCTCATGATGGCCAATTAAGAACATCTGGCGATCCCTACATAACCCATCCTGTTGCTGTTGCTCATACACTTGCGGATATGAAGATGGATCATCAAACCATCATAGCGGCTATTTTGCATGATGTGATTGAAGATACAGATACTACCAAGGAACAACTGGCAGAGAAGTTTGGCAATGAAGTGGCTGAGCTAGTGGAAGGTGTCACCAAGTTAACGCAGATTAAGTTTTCCACTCGTGCTGAAGCCCAGGCGGAAAATTTCCGTAAAATGATGATGGCAATGGTGAAGGATATTAGAGTTATCCTCATTAAGTTGGCAGACAGACTGCATAATATGCGAACGCTGGGTCCGCTTAAAGGAGAGAAAAAACGCCGCATCGCCAATGAAACCCTTGAAATATACAGCCCCATTGCTAATCGCTTAGGTATTTATACTATTCGAGAGTCTTTTGAACAATTAGGTTTCCAAGCACTACATCCTATGCGACATCGGATTTTAAAGGCCGTGGTCGCAGAAGAAAGAGGCAATAGAAAAGAACTCGTCCAAAATATTCTTTCTGAAATAAAACATCGCTTAGCTGAAACGGATCTCAAAGTCCGAGTATTTTCTCGCAAAAAATCGCTGTATTCGATTTATCGAAAGATGAAAAAGAATCATTCTAACTTTCAAGATATTATGGACGTTTATGGTTACCGCATCATCACTGATTCAACGGATACCTGTTATCGCGTTTTGGGATTAATGCACAATTTATTTAAACCAGTCCCTGATCGATTCAAAGATTATATCGCTATCCCCAAAGGAAATGGTTATCAATCTTTACATACCACCTTAAAAAGTCCCCAGGGATTACATATTGAAGTGCAGATCCGTACCGAAGAAATGAATCATATGGCTGAAAGTGGCGTGGCAGCACATTGGCTCTATAAGTCTAAGTCAGATGTTAATCCTGCAGAAGTCAGGGCAAGAGAATGGATGAGTAAGTTATTAGAATATCAAGAGAATGCTAATACCTCTTTGGATTTTATTGAACATGTTAAAATCGATTTATTCCCAGATGAGGTGTATGTATTTACGCCCAACGGCAATATTATTGAATTACCCAATCATGCGACATCTGTAGATTTTGCTTATGCAATTCATACAGATGTGGGAAATAGCTGCATTGCTTGTAAGATTGACTCTAAACTTTCCGCTTTGAGTACACCTTTGGTGAGTGGGCAAACGGTACAAGTTGTCACAGCGCCAGGCGCTCGCCCCAACCCTGCTTGGCTGACCTTTGTTAAAACAGGTAAAGCTAAGGCTAACATCCGCCATTATTTACGTTCAATGCGAAATGATGAAGCCATTGATTTGGGTAAAAAACTCCTGAATAAGTGCTTGCGTAGTAAACAAATTGAACAATTTACAGCAGAAGAATTAGAAGGACTCATCGGACAAACCAAATACAAATCACTCAATGAACTTTATTCTGAAATTGGATTAGGATCGGTGTCAGCTAAAATGATTGCTCATCGTTTAGATCCAGATAATCACCTAGAGGATAAAGAAAATAGCGGGTACAGACCTCTGGCAATTAAGGGAACTGGGGGAATGTTAATTGACTTTGCCAGCTGTTGCCAGCCAATTCCTGGTGACCCTATTGTTGGCGTCACGATCCCTGGAAAGGGAATCATTGTGCATCGCGAGATATGTTCCAAAGTGAAAAATATTTTAAATGAAGATGATCATTATTTACCCGTGCAATGGGAAGAGACTGTCGACGGAGAGTTCCCAATTAATTTGCGCATTGTTGTTTTTAATGGGCGAGGTGTTTTAGCGGGATTGACCCATCTTATTTCACAAGCCGAAGGCAATATTATTGATGTGAATGTAGGCCGAGATGATGGTTATACGAATACCTTGTTATTTCAACTGGGAGTGCGTAGTCGTGTTCATCTTGCGCGAGTGATTAAACGCTTAAGAAGTCACCCTTCGGTTAGCCGACTCGAACGCTATACTGCAACTAAGTAGTACCCCTATCCACTTTTAAAGAGACCACTATGACACACCAAGTAATTCATACCGAACTTTCCCCAGCTGCTATTGGCACCTATTCTCAAGCGATAAAAACAGGCAATTTGGTTTTTATTTCTGGACAAATTCCATTGCTACCCGCCACCATGGAACTGGTTTCTGATAACTTTGAAGAGCAAGCCTTTCAAGCGTTTTCTAATTTAAAAGCTATTTGTGAAGCATCGGGTGGTACTTTGGCAGATGCAGTCAAAGTCAATATTTCTATGACCGATCTCTCCAATTTTCCGCTAGTCAATAAAGTGATGGAACAGTTCTTTCATCAACCTTATCCGGCGAGAGCTGCTGTTGGTGTTGCACAGCTGCCAAAAGGATCTCAAATAGAAATTGAAGCGATCTTATCTTTGAGTGTTTGTCGATAATAGAATCGATGATCCAAGTCGTTGACCTTGAATAGTCAGGAGATTTCGCCCGTTAAATATTTTGTGGCGAAAGCGCTAGAACACCCCCAAGCAGGCGGTTTTTTGGTACTGGTTGAGCATGTTCTAACCAATGGTTTTGCTTGTGTTGATCTACGCGAACAACATGACTTTGAGCAAAACCATGTGAAGAACTTTAGCCACATCATGGCTGAACATCTTCCTGACAGAGTCGCCGAATTACCGATAAAGGCTATACCACTCATTTTATTCGGCACAGAGCTACAAATTAACTCTGTGCTTCCTTTTCTGGGTCAAAGAAAATATCAAGTTTTACAATGTTGGATTGTTGATAACATGATCCCAAGTCATTGGCTGGAAATGGAACAACTGCAATGTGTTGAAAAGGGGCCAGAGAAGCAAACGCTCTGGCAAGCCAATCGCTATTTGCAATCACAGATTGCTTTGATTGAGTCTGAACGTCAACCTCCGATGCGTGCCTTGGATCTAGGATGTGGGTCAGGGCGCGAGGCGGTTTTTTTAGCTAAAAGAGGATGGACTGTGGATGTTGTCGACAATCAACAAATGGCGCTTGATCGTAGTTTGTTGATGGCAAACTTCCATAAGGTTCAACTACAAACACACCATATCAATCTTAAAACACAATCCCCCTCTTTTGTGCCAAATGGTTTCGATTTAATTTGCATGTTCAGGTTTTTAGAGCGGGATTTGTTAAGTCAAATAAAACTCTGGCTCAAGCCAGGTGGCCGATTTATTTGTGAAACTTTTTCAACAGAGGCTATTCGTTTTGGAAAGCCTAAAAATAAAGCATTATTGCTAAAATCAGGCGAATTACAGAGCGCTTTTCAAGAATGGGATCCAGCACCAGAAAACCTAAGATATTTAAGTGATGGTAGACCGCTCATTGGTTTTTGTGTTAAAAAACCATTATAACGCCAGTCCTTTGGTTTGTTACGGCTCATTACTTAGTGGAATGCGATGACTCTCACTCAGCTTAAATATATTATTGCCCTAGCCCAAGAAAAACATTTTGGTCGAGCGGCTGATTTTTGTTGCGTCAGTCAGCCAACATTGAGTATCGGCATAAAAAAGCTTGAAGATGAGTTAAATATGCTGATATTTGATCGGGAACAGAATCAGTTGGCAACCACTGCGAAGGGAGAAGTCATTGTGCAACGGGCTCGTCAAATTGTTGCTGAGACAGATGATTTAAAACGTTTTGCGAATAGTCATGATGACCCCTTAGATGGCGTGTTAAAGTTAGGTGCTATTTTTACCATCTCTCCTTATTTAATGCCCAATTTAATCCCTAAAATTAAACAAAGTGCCCCAAAAATGCCATTGGCTCTCTATGAAAATTACACAGAGAATTTAAGAGAAAAAATTAAGTTGGGTGAATTAGATGCCATTGTTATTTCTTTGCCATTTGCAGAAAAAGGCTGTGAGGTGGTGGATCTTTATCAGGAAGATTTTGTGGCTATTTTCCCTAAAGAACATCCTTTAGCTTCGCAAAAAAGCATTCAAATTACGGATATACCGCCCAAGGAGCTATTATTACTAGGAGCAGGTCATTGTTTTCGTGAGCAAATTTTGAATTGTTATCCCAATAGAGAGTCGAATGCCCAGAACCTGAATCTTTTTCAAGGCAATTCCATTGAGACTTTAAAACAGATGGTCATCACCGGGTTAGGTGTCACTATTTTACCCAAGCATGCAGCAAATCTTCAGATGGATACTGAGCAATATTTATGTATGGTACCTTTTTCAAATCCTGTGCCCACGAGAACCGTTTCTCTGGTCTACAAAAAAAATTTTCCACGCATAGCGGCTATCGATCTGCTGATCAAAACTCTACAGTGTGCCTTGTGACAGCCGAACAGCATAAACCTCTATATGAAATGAGTACGCTTGAGCTTAAAGGTGTAGGGTTAAGTCTCTCTGAAAAACTCGCTAAGTTAGGCATTCACACAGCGCAAGATCTACTCTTTCATTTACCCTTACATTATCAGGATAGAACGCGTCTGGTGCCTATTGGCCATTTACAAAATGGTCAAAAAGCGCTTATTCAAGGAACCATTCAACAATGTGAAATGAATTTTTCGGGCAAGAAATTACTCACCTGTAGCATTTCTGATGCAACAGGCTTGCTTCAATGCCGTTTTTTTCATTTTACCGCGTCACAAAAAAACCAAATGGCTGTTGGAAAATTGATGCGTTGTTTTGGTGAAGCCAGATTCGGCAAAATACATCTTCAAATGGTTCACCCTGATTATCAAATTTTTGATGAGGATCAGATACCATTATTACCTCAAACCCTCAATGCTGTTTACCCGACCACAGAGGGCATCAGTCAAAAACGCTGGCAGCAGCTCATAGCACAAATTCTGGATGTCATCTCGCATCAGTCACTCGAAGAATTACTGCCCCAAAAATTGCTGAAGCATTTTTCATTTCCAAATTTAGAACACTCATTAAAAATGCTGCATTTACCAGATTGTGAACACTCACTTTACGCTTTGGAGTCCGGGCAGAACCGGGCGCAACAACGACTGATCTTTGAGGAGCTGATGGCACATCAAGTGAGCATGAGGCGTGTTCGCCAGAATGTTAAAAGTCATCAAGCGCTCTGTTGCTATAGGCAATCAGCAAATCATTTATCACTCACAAAACAACTGATTACTTCATTGCCTTTTCAACTGACAGCAGCGCAAACTCGGGTTGTTAAAGAAATTCGACAAGACTTAATGCAAAATCAACCCATGTTAAGATTGATTCAAGGGGATGTGGGGTCAGGAAAAACCCTTGTGGCGGCATTATCTGCTTTGATGATGATTGAAGCTGGTGCTCAAGTAGCATTGATGGCCCCCACTGAAATACTCGCCGAGCAGCATGGTATGAGCTTTAAATCATGGTTCAAAGGATTGAATATAGAAGTGGCTTGGTTAAGTGGACAACATAAGGGGAAACAACGTACTGAGATTGAGGAATCTATTGCATCAGGACAAGCAAGAATGATAGTAGGTACTCATGCACTTTTTCAAAAATCAGTCAGTTTTTTAGAATTAGGCTTAGTCATTATTGATGAGCAACATAAATTTGGTGTACATCAACGTTTGGCATTGAAAGAAAAAGGCAATGTGGCCAATCAGGTTCCTCATCAGCTTATTATGACGGCAACCCCTATTCCTCGCACTCTAGCCATGACGGCTTATGCTGATTTAGATACGTCTATTATCGACGAACTTCCTCCTGGAAGAACCCCTGTGCAAACGGTGTTAGTCTCTGATCATCGTCGAGATGAAGTGATTGAACGTATTCGTAAAGGATGTCAGCAAGGGCGTCAAGCCTATTGGGTTTGTACTCTAATTGAAGAATCAGAAGCCTTGCAGTGCCAAGCCGCTGAAGTGGCATGCGAGATGTTGTCAGAAAGCTTACAAGGACTGAGTGTAGGGTTAATTCATGGGCGCATGAAGGCCGATCAAAAAGAAAACATTATGAGTGATTTTAAAAAAGGAGATATAGATGTTTTAGTGGCTACCACGGTGATTGAAGTCGGCGTAGATGTGCCTAATGCCAGTCTTATGGTGATTGAAAATCCGGAGAGATTAGGGTTAGCACAATTGCATCAATTACGTGGCAGAGTTGGGAGAGGCATTGCAGAAAGCCACTGTGTTTTACTCTACCACATGCCCCTATCTCTTAAAGGAAAACAGCGCTTATCCGTATTAAGAGAAACCAGTGATGGATTCAAAATTGCTGAAAAAGATCTTGAAATTCGAGGACCTGGAGAAGTGCTGGGGACAAGACAGACGGGGCTGGCAAACTTTAAAATTGCCGACATCATTCGTGATCAACAGCTTATTCCATTGGTACAAGAATGGGCAGATCTTTTGTTGCAAGAACAACCAGAAGCGGCAGAAAAACTCGTCAAACGCTGGCTATGGAATGCAGAACAATATGCTCAGGTTTAAACCCTGGCACAAGTAAATCAATCTTTACCTAAAGCACATTTTGAGGAAATGCTGGTATAAATGATGGTAACTCACTTTTCAAATTAATACATATTCCAAATTGATTTAAAAAAATCTCATCTTATTCAATTCTGTTCTACACTTAAAATTCATGTGGCCAAAAAAAATCTATGCTGTACTCAACTGATTTATTTAGGTTTAAGCAAATCTCCATATTTACTATAAGAAAATGGATAAAGAAGTGGAAATATACATAACATGAAACAGATTCAAGATAACGCCGATCTCATTATTGAATATTTAAAAATCCTTAAAGTAGAGTATGTTTTTGGAGTACCTGGTGGAGCGATAGAGCCATTTTACAATGCGTTAGCAAGGAATGAGAAATCAGGGGGACCTAAAGCCATTGTTGCTCGCCACGAATCAGGTGCGGCTTTTATGGCTGATGGTTATGCGAGAGAGACGGGTAAATTAGGGGTTTGTTGCGCCACTACGGGGCCTGGTACCACCAATTTACTCACGGGTGTTGCATCGGCTTATGCGGATAATGTCCCTTTGCTGGTTATCACCGCTCAAACTCCTTTGCCAAAATTTGGCAAAAATGCCTTACAAGAATCCTCATGTACGGCGATTGATACGGTAAGTATTTTTCGTTATTGCACCAGATACAACACCTTAATTTCTCATACAGAACAGTTAAACAGCAAAATGATTGCTGCTATTATGGCTGCCAATCGTACCCCCGCTGGCCCCGCTCATATTAGCATTCCATCGGATATTTTTCGCCAACCTATTTCTGGCTCCATGCCCATTAAAACCGATCGTCTCATTCAAAGATTCTCATTAACAGATAATTCCAAGGTGGATGTTCTAACGGATAAATTGTCTGATGCTTGGAGGATTGCACTTTTTTTAGGAAAAGGTTGCGGACCCGCTATTGAGGCCATTACAGAATTTGCTGAGTTAACTCAGGCACCTATTATGACAGAGCCTGCTGGTAAGCGCTGGATGAATGGTTTTCATCCTCAATATCGTGGCGTTTTTGGCTTTGCTGGACATCAAAGTGCAGTGGAAACCATGCAGGATGAAAGCATTGATTTAATAATTGCTGTTGGGACACCCATTACCGAGCTTGGGACAGGTGGATGGCACTCTCAGTTACTCAGTCATAGATTGGTACATATTGATTCAACCATAGAACATTTTTCTCGTTCATCCATGGCGCAACTTCATGTATGTGGTGATCTCAAAGCAATTTTTGAACAGCTAAATAAGAAAGTGCGTCAAGGATTGAAATGGGGCCGTACTTGGAGT
>PCTP01000098.1 GCA_002770795.1 Gammaproteobacteria bacterium CG22_combo_CG10-13_8_21_14_all_40_8
TGTGCATTCACACTCCACTCGCTTTGGAAGAGATCTGCACCTCTCTCAAACCAACGCGCCCGCTTCGCATGGCGAAGCTTCGGCTGCAGCACTATTCCAGATTCCAGCCTAAAGGTCGAGGGCTAAAACCTGTCCTTGCTGGAAGATACTGCGCATCTTCTGTCGTATGCAAGGCAAAGCTTTCGCATCCTGCTAACGCCCCTGACATACGTCCTGTCTGTAATTTTGAGAACCAATGGCTCGCTATTGGGAGCGAAATTAACGCAGAGTGACTCAAAATTGACTGATTTGAGGAACTTTGTTATCACGAACTGAGGTTATTTAGACAGATGAATTTTGAAGGAAGTTGATTTCTATTAATAATGGTGCCCAGGGCCGGAGTCGAACCGGCACGGTGTTGCCACCGAGGGATTTTAAGTCCCTTGCGTCTACCTGTTTCGCCACCTGGGCAGATGACTTATCCACGACCTAGGTCGTTTCAATTTTTTCTAAAACTCTTTGTTAAAATTTTTTCTAAAACTCTTTGTTAAAATTTTTTCTAAAACTCTTTGTTAAAAACAATGTTCATGAGTGGAGGCTGAGGCCGGAATCGAACCGGCATCTACGGATTTGCAATCCGCTGTATAGCCATTCTACCACTCAGCCATGTCTTCAACAATTGGCTAATTTTTGCAAATAAAATATCTAGCCATCTAAGAATTTGGAGCGGGAAACGAGGCTCGAACTCGCGACCCCAACCTTGGCAAGGTTGTGCTCTACCACTGAGCTATTCCCGCTGAAAACTGGCGTGAATTTTACAGTATCATTCGATCCTGTCAAGCTTGGAAAGCATATTTTTTGAAGTTTCTTTACTTTATTTCCTTAGCTTGAACAAAATGTGGCCAAGCTGAGCGCAGATAAAGAACAAGTGACCAAAAAGTCAGCAACACCGAGAGGTAAAAGAAAAAATAAGACCACCAAACCGTACCAATACTAAAATCTGGTTGATGAGTTAGATTGAAAGCACTGGGCTGATTGGCAATCAACCCAGTAATTGCCACCATTTGTGCTACAGTTTTAATTTTACCTATCCAAGAAACAGACACCTCGGTACTTTGTTTCATCTCGGCCATCCACTCCCTTAAGGCGGAAATAGTAATTTCTCGTCCAATAATCAAAAATGCTGGAATGGTCATCCAATGGCTATGGTGACTCCAAACCAATAAAACTAAAGCAACTACCACCATCAGTTTGTCAGCTACCGGATCTAAAAAAGCCCCTAAGGCCGAAGTTTGGCCAGTTTTTCGCGCCAAATAACCATCAAAAAAGTCACTAAAACCAGCAATAGCAAAAATAATCGCAGAAACTAAAAAATGTCTTTCAAATGGCAAGTAGTAAGCGACCACAAAAACAGGTATCAAAAAGATTCTAAATAAAGTGAGATAATTTGGTAGTGTCATTAAATGAAACATTCACTGGAATTAAAGAATGTTGATAATAGCCTATTCTAGTAAATTTCTGAAATACATTCCTATACATATTATAAATCTTCTCCATTTTCTTAAGTATTTAGCTTGTAGATGAGCCACTGGATAAATATTGGTAAATACTCATGGCTAAAGAAGCACTAATGCCTGGCACCATCGAAATATCTTTGACCGAAGCTTGTTGCAAGGTTTGTAATCCACCAAATTGTTTTAATAACTGCGCTCTTTTTTTAGGGCCGATTCCGGGAATATCTTCTAACATAGTACGAGAACTATTTTTTCCTCTTCTGTTTCTATGGCCTGTGATCGCAAAACGATGTGATTCATCTCTAATATGTTGAATCAAATGTAGAGCGGGATCGGTGTCTTTTAATAAGACGGGATAAAGTTTATCTGGAATGAACAATCGTTCTGCTCCTGCCTTTCTCTCTGCTCCTTTAGCAACACCCACCAATAAGATACCAGTCACCTCAAGCGCGTCGAGAACCTGCTGAGCTTGCTTTAATTGCCCCTTCCCTCCATCAATGAAAAGAATATTAGGTTTATCCGTATCCTGTAATTTTTTAAACCGCCTTGTTAAGGCTTGATGCATAGCAGCGTAATCATCACCAGGCGTAATATCTTTGATATTAAAGCGTCGATAAGCTGTCTTCTCAGGTCCACTTTGTCCAAAGACCACACAAGAGGCTACTGTAAACTCACCACCTGTATGAGAGATATCAAAACATTCCATTCTTTTAGGGAGATTCTGTAATTCAAGCACTTCTGCCAATCTTTTTAATCTCAGAAGTTGTTGTCCATTTGAAGCCAGTTTGACGGATAGTTCTTGATTAGCATTTTTTTGAGCCAATTCTAAGAGTCTCAAGCGTTGGCCAAAGGTGGGTAGGGTAATTTTTATTTTTTTCTGTGCAGTTAATGACAGGCTTTGTTGCAACAGCTCTTTATTTGAAAATTTTTCAGCAACCAGTATTTCTTGAGGTATTTCGCTCATATCAAAATAGGATTGGGAAATATAAGCCTCCAAGACATCTCCTGGGCAATCTAATTTAATTTTAGGATAATAACTCCTTGATCCCACTACCCTGCCATTTCGGTAAAATAGTCGATGAATAACGGCCACATTTTGCTCACAAGCCACAGCGACAACATCTAGGTTTTGCCCCCCCCCTTCAATACTCTGCTCACTCGAAATATAGCGTAGATGCCTAATTTGATCTCTGTAGATAGCAGCGCTTTCAAATTGTAAATGTTGAGATGATAACTCCATACTGCTGACCAAGTGCTCAAGAACCTGTTGGTTTTTACCCTGCAAAACTTTCTGCGTTAAATCCACATCTACGCCATATTCTTTTGGGGTTACATATTGCACACAGGGCGCTTTACAGCGTTTAATTTGGTATTGAAGGCATGGTCGTGAGCGATTTGCAAAGTAACTGTTCTCACATTGTCTGACTTTAAATAGTTTTTGTAATAAAGATAAACTTTCTCTAACGGCCGTACCACTTGGATAAGGTCCAAAATAGGTAGCATTCGCTTTTTTTGTTCCTCTATGTACAGCCACTCTTGGGTAGAGATCATGGGTCATAATGATATAGGGGTAGGATTTATCATCCCTCATTAAGATATTATATTTAGGATGATATTTTTTGATCAGATTTTGTTCTAACAACAGCGCTTCTAACTCAGTAGAAGTCACCGTAGTTTCAATGAAATGGATCAATGCCACGAGCGCTTGGGTTTTTGCACTATCAACATTTTTACGAAAATAGCTCTGAAGACGTTTTTTCAGATTTTTTGCTTTACCAACATAAATAATCTCTCCGGCTTCATTAAACATCCGGTAAACACCCGGCATCTCTGAAACTTGATGGAGAAACTCTTTAGCATTAAATTTTGGATGGTATTGAGGGGTATATTCTATGGTATCAGTCACATTTATTAGAGCTTATCAAACTAAAAGCCATGAATTAAAATTGGTTGGAGTCAATAATACCGTATCGAAGCGCTAGGTGTGTCAACTCTACATCTCCATTCACGCTCAATTTTTCGAATAAGCGATATCTATAACTGTTGACGGTTTTAGGGCTCAGACATAACACATCGGATATTTCTGGAACCTTCATGCCACGGGTCAACATTTGCATCACTTGAATCTCTCTCTCAGATAACTGCTCAAAAGGATTTTCGTGAGAGTTTTTCAAAGATCGCATGGCTATTGATTGAGCAATTTCACCGGCCAAATACATTTGGCCAGAATTCACATGGCGTATAGCCCTTTCCATTTCTTTGATATCAGCGGATTTTGTAATGTATCCTTTAACGCCTATATCTAAGAACTTACTGGGCAACGGATGTTCAGCATGAGCGGATAAAATAATAATTTTTACATCAGGAGCATAGCGTATCATACGGCGGGCTGTTTCTAATCCACCAATACCAGGCATATTGGCATCTAATAGCACCAAATCAGGGGAGATTTTTCGCATTAATGATATAGCTGTTTCACCACAATCTGCTTCGGCGACTACCTCGATGCCTGGTATATCAGATAACAAGCGTTGAACACCAAATCGAACTAAATCATGGTCATCTACAATCAATATATTGATCAAATATGTGCCTTGTTATGTAAATCTTGTCTTAAATAAATAATACCCCAAACAGATTCCATGAAGCCAGTCATTTTCTCTTTAATTTTTTGTTGAAAGCATTTTTCACTTTTAGGGTTAAAATTGAAATCAATTCTCACTACCTAAACAATGTACCATTTCATCAACTACATTGATTTACTTGATTATTTATTAAATAAATAGATAAATTTTAGTCAATTCTTAAATTAAATGCTATGATTGCTTTATCATGAAATAAAACAAAAAATGCTTCTCACTCATGAAGTTAACCCTAAATCAGACAACGATGACATGCTTATGTGGTTTCTGCCTCGGGTTAGCTTTAACTTTAATGCCAACTAATGCTCTCTCCCGAGATAATAAAGAAGAAAAAATTAACGTCGCGTTTTTATGGAATTTTATCCTCTATACCAACTGGGAACAGGTTAAAAGCTCCACTTTGAATCTATGTACCTTTGGAAAAATAAGCTTTGAGAATGAAATAGAAATACTGGGAAACAAAGTGGTTAATAAAAAAGCTTTACAAATTAAGTCGTTGCCCACAGATGACACTGATTACAATCAACAACTGTTTAACTGCCAGATATTATTTTTTTCTGAAGAAGTTTCTGATGAGGATTTACTCAAAGTATTTGCTTCTATCAAAGATCGCCCTATCTTAACTGTTGCAAATAAAGAGGGGTTTATTGATACAGGAGGGATGATCAATTTAATTCAAATAGAGAACAAAAAACGCTTTGAAGTGAATCTAGATTCTGCCCGAACAGCAGGTATTATCTTTAGCTCTAAAATGCTAAAACTAAGCCATCGAATTATCGATACCAGTGAACAGGATCCAGCGGAGGAGCAAAAAAAAAAAACTAACCCTTCGATAGCTTATCTTGCCATTCACGCTTCAACTTTGGATTCCCATCCAATTCTTTTAAAATTGACTCAATAACTTCAGGGTGTTTTTTTAAGTAGTCTAAACCTTGCTTATCCCATCCCATAGACTTCATCAGCTTCAATGGTTCAGGGCTTTCTCCCTGAGCGTTCATCTGCTTGACTTGTTGTCGCAACTGCTCAATTTTTTGGGTGAAAAAATCTGAAACCGGATCAATAAATAAGTAAATGAAATGGTTAAAATAGGGTAATAACACGGATTGTTGTCGTATTGGCGCTTGATCGGTGAAGAGCGTTAATCTTAAAAAAAGCACTATGACGCTGATAATTAAGGTTCCTCTTAAAAATCCGAATAAACCGCCTAACATTAAATCCATACCCGATAAGCCGGCTGTTGCCACAAACTCTGACAATAAATAGCGAATCATCACACTGATGAGAATAACGATAATAAATGGAATGAACCAAGCTAATACCCAGCGCAACGTTTCATTTTCTATCCAGCTCGATAGCAAAACAAACATTTTTTTCATCAATAACTTAGCAACAATAAAAGCAACGATCCAACCTGCCAATGACATCACTTCATGTGTAAATCCCTTAAATAAGCCAAATAAAGTCGATGCAGCAACTATACCTAGGATTAACCAATCAACCCAATCCATAAACAATCAAAAGCCTCTATTCACTAACCCGTTATTAACATGGCATCATTCAAACTCATCATCGTAAACCCGATATTCAGATCTTGGATGCCTTTCTAACCATAAGATGGCTTCATAATAACCTTGTCCCGCAGAATACTCCATCCATTGATAGGCTAATTTGGTATTTTTTTTCACTTCAAATCCGTCTTGATAGAAGGAAGCAATCTGATATTGTGCAGGAGCATATCCTTGTCTTGCAGAACGCATAAACCAGTCATAGGCACCCTTTTGATGTATTTCTAGTAAGTGTAGTCCTAGTTCATATTGAGCTTTCTCATCTCCAGCTTTGGCGGAAACGCCGATCCAGTCCAACCAAGATAAATCATTCTTTTGGAATTTAAGATTGGATGAGTTTTGCTTAAGTTTCATACCGATTTCATATTGTGCTTTGGGGTAGCCAAGTTCAGCAGAGGTCAAGAGTAAATCTTGTGCTTTTTCTGTGTTCTTTTTAACACCCAATCCGGATTTATAGACTAAGGACAGCTGATACTTGGCCGCAGGGTTTCCTTGTGCGCTGGCTTCATTTAACCATTTCAACCGATCACGCTCAGAGCTCGAAGCCTGTGATAACTGATAAGCTAAAAGTCCATTATCCTTTCCCAATTTTGCCAATTTCTGTAATTGAGTTGAATTCATGTCCAAATCGTTACAAATATGAGCAGATGCTAACTTATTGGATAAAAAACGATTACCACAGGCCAAGCGATGAATAGAAACGAAAGTAAATTGACTGGTGAGTAAAATGCTGGGTTGTCTGGGTGGCGGTTGTGGTGGGGCACAGGGATCAACAACATCCTCGACTGTATTAAAAAAATCCGGTTTAGCCTGAACTAATACTCCAACCAAAAACCATTGGTCTTGATGATTAAAGCGTACAAACAATCCAGCACCATCATCTGCTTGTCCATAACTTGATCTGGGGATGTCGACTTTCCAGAAGTGATTAATTTGATCCCAGTACAGCTTGTTGGCTTTTGCCCAACCCTTTTTAGCCGTAGTAGGATGATTAAACTGACGGCTTCCAAAAGAAACGACTTTAACTTCCGTAGCAAGTTTTGGATCGTCAAATAGCTGTGAAGCTTTATCAACTGGTAGAATCTTTGTTAGTGTCACACCTAAAAAATTAAGTGGTATTTTTTCTTCTAAATCCATCAAACTGAGATTGTCAGGGCTTCCATAATGATAATTTTTGGCAATTCTAATATGTTTAGATTGGAGACAAACTTCTCCAGCTTCATTAAATGGTCTTTTATTACCCAAACAAACCATCGCGGAAGTCGCTTTTTTAGAATCTTCCTCTTTGTAGGCACAGTGTCCAGCACTAAGTACCTGAGAATCATTGATCAAAAAACCTGTGCATTGTTTTTTATCACTATCTTTACCAAACGAAAATTCTATATAGACAACGGACAGCCACCCTTTGCCTACACTCGATGATCCAGTCAGTGCTGATGCAGGATGATTGAATAAAATTGTGAGCAAAAGACACAACAGATACTTAGGGTGATAAAATGGATTAGATGGCTTAAAACCATGGGATGAAATATTCAAGCGGAGGTTTCGAAGTGAAATTAAAAGAAATAAGACCTGCTGTCCAAAAAATGGCAATGAAATACTTCTATTATTAATTGCCATTTCCTGCACTATGCTTTGTTTAGCCCGCTTTGTATTGCACGGAGGCAATGTTCTTTCGTTTAAAACCAATGTGGATATAGTCCTTCAAAATAAAGCCAGCTTCAGTTAAACCCGGATCAAAATCATTTTCTTTACTTGCCGAGTCATTTTGCTCATCTTCTATTTTATCTATATCGGTTACTGTGGCTAAACCTTGAATTTTGCGTCTTTGGTTTATTCTGTCTAAATCCTTTATTTTATTCGCATCTCGTTCTTGAATCCTTTCTTCTTTATTCAAGCTAATAGATGTTTTTTTGCGTAAGATAGCGAACTCTTCACTTTCTTTTTTCAAAAAATTGAAAGCGGGATCATGAGCAACTCGAGTTTCATCAAGTTTTCTCAACTGGTCAATAAACGCGGAAGAGTCAAATTCTGCTGTCTTTTGATATTTTGTGGCTGGTATAGTATCCCAAGGCAAGGTATGTTCTAAAAGCGACTCACCATAATCAGTGTTTGATATAGATGATGGTAAACTAATATCAGGTTCCACACCTTTGATCTGAGTACTTTCACCACTAATTCGATAAAAGCGTGCACCCGTGTATTTTAATTGACCTAAGGTTTGCATATCAGTAGAGCGTTTCCAACGATCTAGATCTTGTAATTGTTGAATAGTGCCTTTTCCATAAGTTGTTCCGCCCACAATTAAACCCCTGCCATAGTCTTGGATCGCGCCGGCAAAAATTTCTGAAGCCGAAGCACTAAATCGATTGACTAACACCATTAAAGGCCCATCATAACTGGTGCCAGCATCAGTATCGGCTAAAACTTGAATTTTATTCTTATAGTCTCTTTCTAAAACCACTGGTCCACTGTCTATAAAAAGCCCAGTCAAACTGGTTGCTTCACGCAATGAACCACCACCGTTGTTTCGCAAATCCATAATGATTCCATCTATATTTTTCTTTTTTAATTCTTCAATGAGTATCTTCACATCTCTCGTAGTACTTTTATAATCGGGATCACCTTGAGATAGAGCCTCAAAATCAATATAAAATTTAGGTAAAGTAATGACACCAAAATGCTCTACTTCACCATTATTTTTGACTTCGATAATTTTAGATTTTGCTTCCTGATCTTCCAGCTTTATTTTCTCTCTGATGATGGTGACTTTTTTAGATTCAGCATCCGGACTGGCCCCCGCAGGTAAAAGTTCTAATCTGACCTTGCTACCAGATTTTCCACGAATAAGATCAACGACATCATCAAGACGCCATCCGATCACATCCTCCATAGCTCCATCATCTTGACCAACTGCAACAATGACATCATCCTTGGCAATTTTGCTACTTCTGTCTGCAGGGCCACCTTCAACCAACCTAACGACCTTGGTATAAACATCTTCTGTTTGTAATACTGCGCCAATCCCTTCCAGAGAAAGGGCCATATCTATATTGAAGTTCTGTGCAGTTCTAGGGGTGAAATAAGAAGTATGAGGTTCAATCGTTTGAGTCACTGCGTCCATAAAATACCTAAAAACATCGGTACTTTCAGTTTGTGATATTCTTCTTAAAGCAGTTTTGTAGCGTTTTTTTAGTAACTCAATGACTTCAACATCAGTTTTTTTAGTCAAAATTAGACTGAGTACATCATTTTTAGTTTTTTTACGCCAAAGTTCATTAATCTCTTCGAGATCTTTGGCATAGTCCGATTCCTCTCGATCATAGTCATAAGACTCTTTTAAGGTGAAATCAAAAGGTTTATCCAGCAAGCTTAAAGAATATTGATAACGCTCCACCCATCTTTGGCGATACAGATCAAACATATTGTAAACAGGTTCTAAATCGCCATCAAAAACCATATCATCAAAACGGGTTTTATTTTTAGCAAATTGTTTGAGATCCTCTTGTGTAAGATATATTTTAGCGGGATCAATTTCTTTCAAAAAGGCATCAAAGGCACTTTTAGAAAACTCATCATCAAACTTAAAATCTCTTCGGTAATGATATAAATAGACTAACTCACTGACCAGTTTTGCGGCACGTTTTTGACTGGGTTTGGGTTGTAATACGGGTAAATCTGATACATTAATAATGCTATCACTTAAGGCTTTGGCGCGGTCGTTAATTTCATTATTAGCGATGCCAGCAACAGAAAATATCAGCAATAAACCGCCTAAAGTTGATAACCACAAACGAGAAGCTGGAGATTTAGAAATCTTTGAAAATTTGCTCATATTTCAGCGAGACCTTTAGATGTTGATAGAGATAGTTGTAACCTTTCAGCCCTTATGGGTCAAGAGTTTTTCATCGACAAAATGTTACAGATAGAGAGATTACTTGGTAAAAATGGGGAAAGTGGAGCACTTCATGTACTCCACAGATATTATTCTGTTAACAAAATGCTTGAAGGCCAGTTTGAGCTCTCCCAAGGATTAAGGCATGGATATCGTGAGTTCCTTCGTAGGTATTCACTGCCTCAAGATTCATCATGTGGCGGATCACATGAAACTCATCGGCAATCCCGTTTCCACCGTGCATATCTCTGGCGATACGAGCAATCTCAAGTGCTTTACCACAAGAGTTTCTTTTCACCAGAGAAACCATTTCTGGCACCATGTCACCACTATCCATTAATTGCCCTACTCTTAATACACCTTGTAAACCCAAAGTAATATCCGTTTGCATATCAGCTAATTTTTTCTGAACTAGCTGAGTCGCTGCAAGTGGACGACCAAATTGTTTGCGATCCATGGTATATCGGCGCGCTGCATGCCAGCAAAACTCTGCCGCACCTAAAGCACCCCAAGCAATACCATAACGAGCTCTATTCAAACAACCAAATGGACCACGAAGACCTTTTATATCTGGGAATTTATTTTCTTCTGGAACAAAGACATCATCCATAACAATTTCACCCGTTATAGATGCGCGTAAGGAGAATTTGCCTTCAATTTTAGGAGCACTCAAACCTTTCATGCCCTTTTCCAAAACAAATCCTCTGATATCACCAACATCATCTTTAGCCCAAACTACAAAAACATCGGCCACAGGAGAATTGGTGATCCACATTTTTGATCCCGATAAGGAATAGCCACCATCCACCTTCTTTGCACGGGTTTTCATACTGGCAGGATCTGAACCACTGTCAGGTTCAGTTAACCCAAAGCAACCAATGAGTTCTCCAGTGGCTAACTTAGGTAAGTATTTTTGTTTTTGTTCTTCTGTGCCATAGGTATAGATAGGATGCATGACCAAACTAGATTGGACACTCATGGCCGAGCGATATCCACTATCCACTC
>PCTP01000097.1 GCA_002770795.1 Gammaproteobacteria bacterium CG22_combo_CG10-13_8_21_14_all_40_8
AAAAATGGTGCGGAATGTCGGCTCTATAAAACCAGTGATGGTTTAAAGCCAGCCACAGTTTCACCTGCACGTATAGCCAAAGCTCGAGCATTCTTTGCAATCATTGAGACTTGGCGTGCTACATAGGTTAAAGCATGGAGCTTTGAAGCGACGGTGGCTGAAACTACATGACTGCGCGATCTGTTGTTACTAACACTCACAAAATTAACACTCACAGAATTAACACTCACAGAATTAACACTCACAGAATTAACACTCACTGAAACACCTCTTCAATCGATAATCACAATTAAACATTGTTTACTGTCGTTAATGTTATATAGTCTATATTTAATTTTTATACCACTTAAATTGTTATGATTCCTTCCCCTCATTTTCCCATTTCTGTGATTGGCGCTGGCTCAATGGGGTTGCTTTGGGCTGGATATCTAGCCCATGAAGGCTGGGATGTTGAACTTATATGCAAGTTGTCTCCTGGACGAAATTCTCAAGGAATTATTCAGGTGGTACCACCTAATCAACCGCAATTTAAAACATCCGTGTCAATTACTGAAAATGCCCCATCTCCCACAAAGAGCCGCCATTTAAATAAAAAAATGATGGCTAACACTGTCTATAATAGAGAGGGTAAATCATCCATTTCAGTGCTTTTAGTCGCGGTTAAAGCCTATCAGGTGGTTGATGCCATTTCTAGTATTTTAGACCGTTTATCGAATCAAACTCATATTATTTTGATTCAAAATGGTATGGGTTCTGACTTAGAGTTATTAAACCAATACCCAAGCATTCAACCTCATCAACTTATTTATGCGATTACCACTCATGGAGCGATGAATTTATCATCCGCTGAAAAAACTGGGGATAGGGATATTTTCAGGGTCAAACATACGGGCTTGGGTGTCACTTGGTTAGGTAGAAAGCATGCTGTAGGAATGCCAAATTCAAAATCATTGGATAAATTATTGCAAATACCCTTAATTAATGGCTGGGTTGAAGATATTGAAAGACGGTTATGGCAAAAATTATTTGTAAATGCCATCATCAACCCTTTAACCGCTTTACTTGATTGTAAAAATGGGCAGTTAATCCTTATAGAAGCTCAAAATCTATGGTTAAGCTTATTAAAAGAGTCCATTGCTATAGCCAAGGCACAAGGGCATAATTTCGACTTTGATACTGAAAAAAATCGTGTTTTAGAGGTCGCACAAAAAACCTCAATGAATTATTCTTCCATGCATCAAGATATAAAATACCACAGAACCACAGAAATCTTGTATATTAATGGTTTTTTGGTGCAACAAGCCAAAATGGCCTATGAAGTTTGTCCTATGAATCAATTATTGTTAGCAATGATTGAAATGGCTCAAATGAAACGTCAATAAAAATCGGAATATGGAGAACCTTTGTGAAATCAGGTTTTAAACTTTTGTTTATCCCTAGTGTTATTCTGCTGGGCTTTAATTTGTTTATCTATTGGGGACTCAGCAATTTGAGTGCTGAATTACAACTTCAGCGATTGGACAGTATGAAAACCTTTACTGGTCAAGTGCAAACTGCATTTGAGAATATTCTACAGGTCAGACTGTCCAATGGCTTGGGAGACGAAGCTTTCTCCCAAGAAAATATTCAACAGATTGCCCGATCGTTAAATGCTGACATTCAGTTTTTTGAACCGTCTGGAGAGCGAAAATCAACCGAGCTATTCGGCAATAGCCATAGCAAAGTGCTTTGGATAAACATCCCTCTTTCTGCTCAGTTTTCCCAAAAAGGATATGGACTACGTGCTGCCTATTCTGAATTATTGCCGATGATTGATCCAGAAACTTGGACTTTGTATGGCACAATTGTTTTTTTGATCGGTTCTATTCTTTTACTGTTTTGGTTGAGCTTTCTCAATCGTCAGCAAAATAAATCTTGGAAAGAGATCAGTTCTTCCATTAACGAACCTCGTAAGCTCAGATCATTAAATACTTCAGGCATGGCAACCAACATAGCCACTATTTTTGCTGAAAAAGCCGAACAAAATGAATCTAAATACCAAGATCTACGTTTGGAGCTTGAAGATAACAAAAAACAATTACTACAGGCAAAAAGATCCATTCAATCTATTAAGAATGAACACAATAAGTTGCTGCAAGCACCTAGACTAAAATCAGGTTTTCTTTCCAGAATGGGAGATGAGATAACAGTTCCCATGAAAAGCGTCTCTAACATGCTGAAATTACTCTCAGAATTTAATCTGGCTCACGAGCCCAAAGAGATTTTGGGTATCGCCATCAGAAGTCAACAACAGCTTTCTAGTAACATTCAGAATATTCTAGATTTTTCTAAGCTAGATGCAGGATTACTGAAACTGCTTCCTGCTGAGTTTGAAATTGATGTGTTGATCCAAGAGTTAATTAGAGAGCTCACACCTCATGCTGAATCCAAACAATTGAAAATAGAATGGAGTCTTAACGACAGAGTACCCATGAGCTGTGTTGGAGATCGTCAACGTATTTATCAAATATTATTTAATCTGGCTGCTAATGCGATACGCTTCACCAAAGAGGGACAAATTGGGATTTATGTTGACTCTCTTTACGATAGAGGCAAACAATATATTCGCTATACAGTGAAAGATACTGGTATTGGTTTACCCAAAGAAGCCATTGAGACCTTGTTTGACTCTCTGGAACCACACACAAAATTAACCAATAGTAGTTTTGCTGGTAGAATTAAATTGATCGTTTCTAGACAACTTACTGAGTTAATGGGCGGAAAAATTGGTGTGAGCAGCGAAGTTGGAGAGGGTTCCAGATTCTGGTTTACTGTGTTGTATAAAGCGCCAAATTAATCAAGCAATAAGGATGATGTGCTTTCGTACTCCACTCGGTTTGGAAGAGGTCTACACTTCTCCCAAGCCAACGCGCCTTCTTGCCTGGCTTCGCATGGCGAAGCTTCGGCTGCGGCACTCTTCCGGCCTAAAGGCCAGGGTCTAAAACCTGTGCTTGCTGGAGGATGCTGCCCATCTTCTGTCGTGATCAATTTGTTTTGATTACAAAACGCCTGATTTGAACTAAGATTGGGATAGATGAATAAGAATAACCGCTTCTTTTATTTTTGGTGCAAATCTCTCTTCAACCGTCTTGTACTGTTTGGGTTGCTTCATGCTGTTTATTTCACCTCCCATCTACAAGCCACCCCTTTTGTACTCAAACACTATTCTCAAGAAAATGGCTTTGTATATCCCTCAGTGACTTCCATTACCAAAGACAAATTAGGTTATCTTTGGATCTCTTCTCAAGACGGACTTAGTCGTTTTGATGGGTATCAATTAAAAACCTACACTAAAATACCCAATAACGAGGACTCACTCGGCAATAACTTTGTATGGGATCTCTCTCATGACAAATTTGGTAACCTCTGGTTGGCTCACCGAAATGGCTTTTCAAAATACGGTATTAGTAATCAAAAATTTAGCAACTATTCAATTCTTCATCCCTATCAAAGTAACAATGAAGAATGTAATGCGATAACCATTGATTCTAAAGGTAGGATATGGATTGGTACAGCAACGGAAGGCATACAAATGCTGGATCCCACCACCAATACCTTATCCAGCTTAGCAGAACTCACACCATCCCCGAAAAAATTTATAAATGTACTCAATGTCGATGAAAAAGGGCTGTGGATTGGAACCGGAAATGCATTTTTACGCAGTCATGGCGACTCTATTTTATGGCGTTATCAATTTTCAACCCAACAGTTTTCTGCATACCCACTCCCAGTAGCTGCTGGTATATCTAGTATAAGAGCTATTGGACATCATACGCTTTTGTTAGGCACCTATGGCGATGGAGTCTGGCAATTTGATCAAAATACGCATCAATTCTCACTATTCACCCATTTACCCGATGATCATATTAATGCAATAGAGTCAGATCCTGAAGGAAGAGTATGGATTGGCACACAATCAGGTTTATTTATTTATTTCAATGACAAGATCGTCCCATTCTATTTAGAAAATAACAATAAAATCATCCAACAAATCTACTCAATGTATCTTGATACCCATGAAAATCTGTGGGTAGGCACTTGGGATGATGGCATCTTTCAAATTAGTTTGTTTGATAATGGATTTAAGTTTAAAACTGCTGCTCAAGGCAGGAAGGAACTGGTTGATAGTCAAGTTTTATCTATGGGCAATGATGCCAAAAATAATTTATGGGTCGCCAATTGGTCTGGAGGGATCGTGGTATTTGACCCAAAAATAGAAAAAGTTATCACCCATTATCAGCATGATGATAGCAATCCTAAAAGCCTGGTTAAAGGTAATCCTCGTCAGATCCATCTTGATAAAAAAAATAATCTATGGATTGGTACAACAGAAGGTTTAAGTCTCTATCACCCCCAAACAAATGATTTTAGTCGTTTTGTTCAAGATCCAAAAGACCATACATCCTTATGTGGTCACAATGTTTTAGATATCACTTCCGACAGCAAAAATGGTTTATGGGTAACCACCCGAGATGGTGGAGCTTGTTATTTAGCGGATGGACAAACTCATTTTGTAAGTTACCAACATCAGGACAATGATCCAACCAGCCTCAGCAACAACTCCGTTTCTGCTGTGCTAGTAGACGAACCCTATGGTGTGTGGTTTGGCACTGAGGGAGGCGGTCTAAATTTTTATGATTATACCAGCCAGAAATTTATCCATTATCAAGCAGGCTCTAATGGTTTTATCGGAAGTAATATTGTCAGTGCACTACTCAAAGATTCTCATGGGCGTATATGGGTTGCTTCACAGGGCGGAGGATTGTCATTACTCGAGTTTGCCGAAAATTCCAGAAAAATTGTTGATGCAATCAGCATATCGACCAATAATGGACTCTCATCTGATGCTGTCACTGGTATGGCGGAAGATACCAATGGTAATATATGGATAGCCACGACAGCGGGTATTTCTTTTTATGAGCCAACAAAAACCTTTCCTAAAGTCACGCGCACATTTAATAAAGAAAATAACTTTTACAATGGGTCTTTTTTTCAAGACTCCTCTGGTAGAATTTATTTTGGTGGTGATGAAGGTTTACAATACTTTTCTCCTAAAGAAATTAAACTTAACCCTCATTTACCTCCTGTCATCTTCACTGATTTCAAAGTTTCCAACAAATCTTTAGTTCCACAAAGGAATGGCTTGCTTAGCACCAGTATCGAACTAGCAGAGTCGGTGAGAGTTCCTTATGATCAGCATATTTTTTCGATTCAATTTAGCGCACTTAATTTTCGACGACCAGAACTCAATCAGTATAGATACAGATTAAGAGGGTTTGATGAAAACTGGTACCAAACAGATTCTCACAGTCGCTCAGCGACCTACACTAACCTGCCCCATGGCACATACCATTTTGAAGTACAGGGTAGTAATAATGATGGTTTATGGAATCCCAAAAGCACCGAACTAGATATAATTGTTGAAAACCCTCCTTGGGCAACCTTACCTGCCGTCTTGGCTTATTTACTCATTGGGGCATTTTTTATCTCCTACTTTATTCAATCATTTCGCCAAAAAGAAAAAGTGAAGGAATCCTACACACAACATTTAAAAGAAACAGAGGAAAGATTAAGGCTATCTTTATGGGGTAGCGGTGATGAATTTTGGGATTGGAATATTAAAACTGGTGAAGTATTTCGCTCTAATGAGCTTCCTTTTGAAACCTTACCCAAGAAATTACTCAATGGTCAATTGGAAGGATTAAAATCTTTCATCCACCCCAAAGATATCAATCAGTTAAATCTCGCCTATTTAGCACATCGTTCTGGTAGAGAGCCAGTTTTTGAAGCGACCTATAGAGTTAAAAATAGCAACAATCAATGGATTTGGGTGTTGGATCGCGGAAAAATTGTGGAATGGGATGATAAGGGAAATCCTTTACGCATGGCTGGCACGGTTAAAAATATCAATCATATCAAAGAAAATGAGCAACAGCTTAATATTATTGCTAAATCTCTAGAAAACACATCAGATGGTGTTTGGATAACAGATAAAGATCTTGTACTCATATTTATCAATGACTCATTCTCCAAAATAACAGGAAAAAATCGTGAAGAAGCCATTAATCATAGTTATCATTTCTATAACTTAAAAACAGCTATAGAAAATGATCAATATGAAAAAAACATCTGGCAATATGTCAATACCCGAGGTCATTGGATTGGTGACATCTGGGGAAAGCGAGCAAATGGAGAATTGTTTCTACAACATCTTTCTATTAATGCTGTGACCGATAACAACCAAGTTATTACACACTTCATCGGTGTTTTTTCAGATATTACCCAAAAGAAAAAATCACAAGATGAACTTAGAATGCTGACAGAATATGATCGAATGACTGGGTTACTCAATCATAGTCAATTCATGACCCAAGTAGAGCACCATATCAGCCTTAATAAAGGAAAAAATTTGATGGGATTAATTTTTATTAATCTCAATGACTTTAAAAAAATCAATAGTCTCTATGGACTAGAACAAGGAGATAATCTACTTAAATCCGTGGCAAAAAGACTGAATCAAGTGGTACATAAAAATCAGTTAATTTCTCGTTTTAGCGCCGATGAATTTGCCATATTAATCACTCAGGTTGAGGATAAAGAATCCTTCTCAACCATCATCAATGAGATAGAAACTCAAATTAATTATCCGCACAAAATTGCTGATGATGAAATCAATATTACTGCTTGTCTCGGGATAGCTCTGTACCCAGAACATGGTCAGGATGCCAAAACCTTGCTAGAAAATGCGCATATCGCCATGTCTCAACTTAAATCCAGTTACAGAAAAGGGTTCCAATATTTTAATGAAGCCCTCCATATACAATCGACAATTAATCACCAACTCAATCAAGAACTTCAACAAGCACTAAAATTAAAAGAATTTGAACTTTATTTTAAACCCCGAATTTCTTTACAAACCCAAGAAATTCTCTCATATGAAATACATTTACGCTGGAATAGTCCCAACAGAGGATTAATTAAACCTAACAACTTTATCCCTCATGCTGAAAAATCTGGATTGGTAGTTGCCATAGGCAATTGGGTTTTGCAAAGATTATTCTTAATGCTAGAAAAATGGAATGCGTTACTCAAAGGAAGGTTGGTCTCGATTTATTTATCACCCATTCAACTCAACCAGAATGAGGTTTTTAACGGGTTACAAAAAAAATTAAAGCTTAGTAACAAAATCAAGCCCCAACAATTAGAATTTATTATTCCAGAAAGAGTCTCTCTACATAATCGCATGAAAGTCAGGAAAAATATCGAACATCTGATACAGCTAGGCTGCCAAATATCTATACAAAATTTTGGAGCCACCCAAATCACCCTTGAATGGTTAAAACGCACTCAACCAAATTCGGTTCGTATAAATAGCCAAGTCGTCAGAGATCTATCTCAATCAAAACCAACTCAAGAAGTGGCTAACGCTCTGATCACCATTGCCAAAAATCTTTCCATTCACACCATTGCTGAAGGCGTCCAAGATCACCAAACCAAAAAGCTAGTTGAGCAGTTAGGCTGTGACTCTGCCACAGGACCATTCTTTTCCCAAGCTTTATGCGCGAAAGATTTTCAAAATTTCTTAGAGAATTGGGAGACTGCACATAAAGATAAGGGAAACCATCATGGGTAAATTCACAAGATCAATTAAATTCAGTATAATCTCAGTTAATATTCACTACTAAAGCCTAGCACATGAAAAAAACACCCTATACTGTTGAAGAACTCACGCAATTAGTTGGGCAAAAAATCGCTCAAAGCGATTGGATGTTACTCGATCAAGAACGCATTCAAGAGTTTGGACATTGTACAGATGATCAACAATGGATCCACATGGATCCAGAAAGAGCCAAAATCGAAAGCCCTTTTGGTGGTACCATAGCTCATGGATTTTTAACGCTATCTTTGCTATCGCCAATCCATCTGAAAGCAGATTATCTACCCACAGAGGCGACTCAAATTATTAATTATGGATTAGATAAGGTACGTTTCATGACACCAGTCCAGTCTGGTAAGCGAGTAAGAGGCACTGTAGAGCTGCTAGAGTTTAGACCAAGAGCCAGAAACCGCTACATGATTACGACTCACAACAGCATCGAAATTGAAGGCGAGAAACGCCCTGCTCTGACCGCAGAACTCACTATGATCTTAGTGGTTTAACATTTTTTATAGCTTATTTAACGCATTGAAGGATTTGTATGGCACAATTTATTTACACCATGAACAGAGTGGGAAAAATAGTTCCACCTAATAGAACTATTCTTAAAGATATTTCCTTATCATTTTTTCCGGGTGCCAAAATTGGCGTATTGGGTTTAAATGGCTCAGGAAAATCTACCTTGCTGAAAATCATGGCGGGGCTTGATACCGATATTATTGGAGAAGCCATTCCTCAAAAAGGAATTAGCGTAGGGTATTTATCTCAAGAACCCGGCCTTGATGAAACCAAAGACGTCAAAGGTAATGTCGAAGAGGGTTTGGGAGAAATCACGAAAGTCTTAAAACGTTATAACGAAATTAATGATGCCTTTGCTGATCCAGAACCAGATTTTGATGCCTTATTAGCAGAACAAGCAGAACTTCAAGATAAAATAGAATCCGCCAATGGATGGGATATTGAAAGAACCTTAGAAATTGCCGCCGATGCGCTTCGTTTACCTGCATGGGATGCCGATATTAAAACACTTTCAGGCGGTGAGAAACGAAGAGTGGCACTTTGTCGCTTATTATTATCCAAACCCGACATGTTACTTCTTGATGAGCCCACCAACCATTTGGATGCGGAAAGTGTCGCTTGGCTGGAAAGATTCCTCCATGACTATACAGGCACTGTAGTTGCCGTCACCCATGATCGTTACTTTTTGGATAACGTCGCTGGATGGATCCTTGAACTCGATCGCGGCCATGGCATTCCATGGGAAGGAAACTACTCCTCTTGGCTCAGTCAAAAAGAGGCGCGATTAGCTACCGAAGAAAAACAACAAAAAGCCCATGAAAAATCCATTAAAGCCGAATTAGAATGGGTTCGCTCCAATCCCAAAGGGCGACAAGCCAAAGCCAAAGCTCGTATGGCTCGATTTGATGAATTACAAAGCCAAGAATTCCAACACCGTAATGAAACCATGGAACTCTACATTCCACCAGGCCCTCGCTTGGGTGACGTGGTACTTGAAGCAACCAATCTTCAAAAAAGTTTTGGCGACAAACTGCTTTATCAATCCCTTTCATTCAGACTGCCACCCGGTGGCATTGTGGGGGTTATCGGTGCTAATGGTGCAGGTAAAACCACATTATTTCGTCTAATCACCGGAGAAGAAAAACCTGATAGTGGTGAACTTAAATTAGGTGAAACCGTGCAACTCGCCTACGTTAATCAGTCCAGAGATACCTTAGATGATAGTAAAACCGTTTGGGATGAAGTCGCCGAAGGTCAAGACATCATTCGCATTGGCAACTATGAAGTTTCTTCTCGTGCCTATGTAGGACGCTTTAACTTTAAAGGATCTGATCAACAAAAATTTATCGGGCAACTATCCGGTGGAGAACGCAATAGAGTTCACTTGGCTAAATTGTTAAAAAGTGGCGGCAACCTGCTACTTCTTGATGAACCCACCAACGATCTCGATGTTGAAACCTTACGTTCTTTAGAAGATGCACTCTTAACCTTCCCCGGATGCGCCGTGGTTATCTCTCACGATCGCTGGTTCCTCGATAGAATAGCCACTCATATCCTAGCTTTTGAAAGTAATAGTGAAGTCTTATGGTTTGAAGGAAACTATGCCGAATACGAAGCCGATCGTAAACGTCGTTTAGGTCCAGATGCAGCGAACCCTCATCGTATTAAATATAAAAAATTGGTTTAGGTTTTGCAAAATAGCGACAGAGAGTTTTCTGTCGCTATTTTATTTTTCAACGATATTAGTTTGAAATTCTTACAGCTTATTCCTCTTTAATATCAATATGATTTTTCTTGGCAAAATCTTGTAATAACGACGAGTAAGGTACAGGTTTGGCAACTTTTTTTCCATCTATCATTTCATTGTAAGTATCAAATAGACCACCATTATCTTTTAAATATGCAATAGTCTCTTGATAAAAGGCTTCAATCAAGTCCTTATCCCGATTATTCGCAGGCACATCTAGTTGAAGTCCAACTATCGCTATTTTGGCATAGAGACCATTCCTTAACATACTAATAGCCTTGCTGGTGTCTTTATCCACTTCCAAACTTTTTAATGCATAAAGGTAATATCGCCCATTATCTACATGCTCTTTTGTGTATGATGCACCATTTGCATAATACGTCAGAGTTGCACCCAGATACATACCACCTATAAAAATTAACACTGCCAAAACTGGCAAACCAATCCAAGTTAATACTTTAATTTTCATTATTTTCTCCTTAATATATTTTTAACAATTATTTTCATGGTTTACTGGTTCATGTAAACCATGAAAATTAAAAAATTCAAACAAATGGACACACAGAGCGCCGAGATAAATCGGCAGAAGAT
>PCTP01000156.1 GCA_002770795.1 Gammaproteobacteria bacterium CG22_combo_CG10-13_8_21_14_all_40_8
CTCAACTAAAACTATTTATGCTATAATCTCGCTATCTTTTTTCACAACATAGCAAGCTTTTACAAGTAGGAGTTCTCAGTGCATCAAATTGTACTAGTGGCTGTTTTAGTACTTTTAGCCTCCGCTCTCATTGCCTTAGTGGATAGCCAATCGCCCCGATTCTTCAGACCTTTGCATTTTATCACCATGGGCTTGGCTGGAATTCTACTGAGTGTTGGTGGAGCCTATGGATTGATTCAATCACAAGATCATCATTGGCAATTAGCCCTTGGTCTACCATGGCTTCATTGGCATCAACATCTTGATACACTCAGTAGTTTCTTTACTTTAATTGTTGGTCTCGCGACTGTTGCTGTTGCTTTTTATGCCCCGGCTTATGCGAAAGAATATGATAAAACACCACAGCCTTTTGCTGCTTTAGGATTTCCAACCGCCATATTTATTGCAGCTATGGAGTTAGTCCTGCTGGCAGATGATGCCCTAACCTTTATGATTGCTTGGGAACTTATGTCCTTAAGTAGTTATTTCTTAGTGACTTTTCAACATCAAAATAGTGCGAATAGACGGGCAGGATTTCTTTATTTATTGATGGCTCATGTTGGTGGATTATTCATTTTATTATCCTTTGGCATCATGGCAGGTTTTGCTCAAGACTTTACTTTTTCCAGCATGATGGCCAGTCATCTTTCTCCAGTATGGATGACATTAACCTTTGTTTTTGCCTTAATTGGATTTGGTATGAAGGCAGGCTTGGTGCCCATCCATATTTGGCTCCCAGAAGCGCATCCTGTGGCACCTTCTCACATTTCTGCATTGATGTCTGGGGTGATGCTAAAAATCGCCGTTTATGGATTTATTCGTGTGGTTTTTCATCTGATTGGCGATATTTTTTGGGAATGGGGAGCGGCTCTTTTGATCGTTGCTGCTATCACAGCGCTTTATGGTGTACTCAGTGCAATGATTCAAGAAGACATCAAAAAATTACTGGCCTACTCTTCCATTGAAAATATAGGCATCATTTTTATTGGCCTTGCGCTGTCGCTGATTTTCTTTGGTAACAACCTCCCAAAGCTGGGTGGTTTGGCTTTAGTTGCCGCCTTATTACACGCATTAAATCATGCCATGTTTAAAAGTTTACTCTTTTTAGGCGCTGGCGCTGTGATCCAATCGAGTCATGAACATGATATGGATAGAATGGGTGGAATTCTTAAAAAAATGCCTTGGACGGGCGCGCTTTTTTTATTGGGTTGCATTAGCATTTCGGGGCTTCCTCCTTCCAATGGTTTTGTCTCAGAATGGCTGATCTTCCAAACCTCCCTGCAAGCAGAAGCATTAAGTAGTGGCGTTCTTCGAGCCATGATCCCATTAAGTGCAGCAGTATTGGCTCTCACAGGCGCTTTAGCAGCAACCTGTTTTGTTAAACTCTATGGTATTGCCTTTTTGGGAAAAGCCCGTGTACGTTCTGTCAAGCATATTAAAGAAGTGGATCGAGGTATGATTGTGGCTCAGGCCATTTTAGGTCTAATTTGCCTGCTCATTGGTTTCTTCCCAACCTTTGTTATAGAAGCCATCAATCATATCAGTTTACAAATAATGCATGTAGGGCTCTCTCAAGCCACCTCCCATGGTTGGATGTGGCTCACGCCCATTTCGGCAAAAACCGCGCAATACAATGCACCCCAAGTTTGGCTAGGATTATTATTAGCCTTCTCTGGCTGGGCCTTTGTATATTTTTTAGTACGATTAAAACTCAAACACAGACGCGCCAAGGTCTCTCCCTGGAGTTGTGGCTTCGGCCCATTAAATAGTCGCATGCAATATACTGGAGCAAGCTTTACTATGCCTGTAAAGCAAATTTTTGGTGGTTTATGGCAACATAATGAAGATAAATCTTTAGTGGCCAGAAATGGACTCACTGAACATGCTCACACCTTACGCTACAAAGAAAGTAATAAAGACAGTTTCTGGATACTTTTTTACTTACCCATTGTCAATCTGCTTAATCAAGCAACACGTCGTATAGGAATAATCCAAACAGGACATTTACGCCACTATTTAGGTTATTCCTTTTTCACTTTGTTATTCCTCTTATGGCTTATATCATGAATTTGAATGGATGGATGCTGGTATTATTACAGTCAGCGCTATTTGTGCTGTTGTCGCCACTTTTAACCGGTTGGTTAAAATGGTGGAAATGCCATTTACAAAACCGTCAAGCGCCTCCCATGACGCAACCCTATTACGATCTGTGGAAGCTATTTGGCAAACAGGCTCTACTCTCTAAAAACACGTCCTTTATTTTTCGAGTAACACCCTACATGATAAGTGGCGTCACTCTATTAGCGGCATCGATTATTCCCCTTATTTTAGTCAGAGTTCCTTCAGCCGCTAGCGCCGACGTTATTGTCTTGGTGGGTTTTTTTGCTCTTGCGCGATTTTTTCAGGCGCTCGCTGGCATGGATACAGGCACGGCATTTGGAGGCATGGGCGCAAGCCGGGAAATGACGGTCTCTGCATTGGCAGAACCTGCCATGCTCATGGCAGTGTTCACCCTCTCAATGGTCGCTCATAGCACCAATCTTTCATCAGTTATTGAGTCTATTTTATCTCAAGGTTTGGTACTAAGACCCTCTTTATTATTTACATTTTTTGGACTGCTATTGGTAGCGCTTGCCGAAACCGGTCGTATTCCTGTGGATAATCCCTCCACTCATTTGGAGTTGACCATGATCCATGAAGCCATGATCCTTGAATATAGTGGCCGTATGCTTGCATTAATCGAATGGACCTCCATGACAAAATTGATGATTTATGCTGTTTTAATTGTGAATATATTTTTCCCTTGGGGAATTTCACAACGCTTAGATTTTGCTAATATTTTATTCGCTTTTATGGCTGTTTGCGGCAAATTAATGGTGTTGACCCTGGTTTTAGCCATCTCTGAAACGGTTCTCGCTAAAATGCGTTTTTTCCGCATTCCCGTCTTTCTCTCCTTGGCCTTCACCTTATCTTTGCTTGGCTTACTCAGTCACATCATCTTGGAGATCTGAAAATGCATCTTATCTCACTGCCCATTGAAGAACAGGCGATTTTACTACTCGCTGGGATGGTGTTATTTACGTCTTTCATTTTGCTGGCTCAACCTAGAATTGTCTCCACCATCCATAGTTTTGCTTGGCAGGGTATCTTGTTGGCTTTGGTCACGGTTTTGGTGGCATATGATACGGGACTTCATCATCTCTATATTTCGGCATTGATCACATTCTTAATGAAGGGTTTATTTATTCCTTGGTTACTCCATCGACTCATCCATAAAATGGAGTTCCAACGAGAAAAAGACATCATTCATCATCCCGCATTGGTATTACTGGCAGGCGGTTTTCTCGTAATTTTTTGTTACTCTACCGCTTTGCCCATTGCCAAAACGTCAAACTCCGTCACCCAACCCATTATTGGGCTTAGTATGGCGATGGTGATGCTTGGTATGTTAATGCTTATCACCCGTCGTAAAGCAGTCAGCCAGGTGATTGGTTTTATGGCCATGGAAAATGGCTTATTTTTTGCCGCGATTTCAGCAACCCACGGCATGCCTATGGTGGTTGAACTGGGCATTGCCTTTGACGTTTTTGTTGCATCCATTATTTTTGGTATTTTCTTTTTCCATATTAAAAACAGTTTTGATTCTTTAGATGTGGATCAAATGTCAAAACTGTCTGAGATCGATCGATGAACCTGATCTATTTAACACTTATCACACCTTTAATTGGCGGGTTTACTCTGGCTTGGGTAAAAAGTCCAAAATTAGGTGCCACTTTAAATAGTGCTTTTTCTTTGGCGAATGTGCTTGTTGCCGCTGCACTATTATTAGAGGTGAGCCAACAAACCACTGCAGGCAATCCCAGTAGTAATTGGTATGTGGACTCTCTGAGTGTCTATCTGATTGGCTTAACTGTCTTTGTGGGATTTACCACCTCTATTTTTTCAAAACCTTATATGCTACATGAAGCAGAAGTGAGATCACTAACCAATTCCAGAATGAGACTCTATCATGCAAGCTTTCAAGGGTTTATTTTCACCATGTTATTGGCTCTCTCAACCAATAATTTGGGTATTTTGTGGGTTGCATTAGAAGGTGCGACATTAGCCACAGTCTTATTGGTGAGCCTTTACCGTACTCAAGAATCCATTGAGGCTGCTTGGAAATATTTTATCCTCTGTGGTGTGGGCATTGCTCAAGCCTTATTTGGAACCGTGTTGATTTATTACGCTGCAGCTCAGGTCATTCCAAACGGCGACAGCACCTTACTTTGGACGGAATTGTCCACCCATGCCCCAGAACTTAATCCTGTGATTGTTTCCATTGCTTTTGTGTTTCTCATTGTGGGATACGGCACAAAGGTCGGCTTGGTACCATTGCATAATTGGCTGCCAGATGCCCATTCTGAAGGACCGACCCCCATGTCAGCAGTATTATCGGGTCTACTTTTGAATGTTGCCCTGTATGCACTGATCCGCTTTAAAATGATCACGGATAGTGCGCTACAATTTAGTCACATGCCACATCTTGCAGGTTTTTTGATGATGGGATTTGGCCTGTTATCTTTTAGTGTCGCCGCTTTATTTTTGCATCGACAAACCGACATTAAACGATTATTCAGTTATTCTTCGATAGAGCACATGGCATTAATGACTTTTGGCATTGGTTTAGGCACGCCTTTATCCGTCTTTGCGGCTTTATTACATATGCTGGTACATGGCCTCACTAAATCGGCAATTTTTATCACCGTTGGACATGCCTCTCAAATTGCGGGTACACAACGTATTGAAAAAATCCGTGGCCTCATCCAAACTCAGCCCAGTGTAGGATGGGGACTAATGCTTGGCACTGCAGCCATTGCGGGATTTCCTCCCTTTGGTATTTTCACCAGTGAATTTTTATTACTGAGTTCCACCATTCATACCTACCCATGGTTAGCGATCCCCTTGTTAACTGGGTTAGCCATAGCTTTCGCCGGTTTGTTTCGTCATATTCAACCCATCTGTTTTGGTATCGCTCCTGAAGGACAAAAACCAGTTCCAGCCACCATGTGGCCAGTCTATTTACATTTAACGCTGGTATTAATATTAGGTATTGCGCTGTCTGAGCAACTATCCATGTGGTTTGATAAGGTCACTTTATTGATTACAGGAAGCCATGTATTATGACTCTACATACATCCAATCCCAATAATCCTGTTCAAGCTGCGACAATTTGGACTCAACCCATTGCAGAAAACCTACAAAAACTTGGGATCAAGTCTGATTTTCAACCCCATTCTCAATGGATTAGCAGACTTAGCCTCAATCGCTCAGATTGGTTAACGGTCGCAGAAGTACTCCGCAGTTTAGAAGCGAGATTTAGTGCATTATGGGCGGATGAATTTCCCGAATATGCAGAAGTTTTATGCCTCTATTTTGTGGAAAACCATTATCTTTTAGTAACCACAAAAATTTGTACCCCAGAACTTCATTTAGCCTCCATCACAACCGTTTTTCCAGCTGCCAATAGAATGGAGCGCCATACTCAAGATTTATTGGGTATTGCTTTTAATGACAGCCCTGATGATCGCCGCTGGACCAGACATCGCGCTTGGAAAGAAAAAGAATATCCATTAAGACAACATTTCCCTTTACAACCTGAAGCACAAAAACCCACGCCAGCTGATAGCCACTACCCATTTTTCCAAACTCAAGGTAGTGCAGTCTACGAGATCCCTGTGGGTCCAATTCACGCGGGCATTATTGAGCCGGGGCATTTTCGCTTTCAAGCTGTAGGTGAAACCATTCTCAACATAGAAGAACGCTTAGGTTACACCCACAAAGGCATCGAAAAACTGGCCGTAGGCCGCTCACCACAAGACTTATTAAAACTGGCTGCTCGTGTGTCGGGAGATAGCAGCGTGGCGCATAGTTGGGCCGCAGCCAAAGCCTTAGAAAGCCAACTCAATATTCAAGTGGATAATAAAGTTCATCTATTAAGAGCGCTGATCTGTGAACGTGAGCGTATTGCTAATCATGTAGGTGATATAGGCGCCATCTGTAATGATGTGGGATTTACTTTCCCTCATCAGCAATGTGCCCGCATGAGAGAACTTTGGCAACGCCAGCAAAACCTGGTATTCGGACACAGACTATTAATGGACTGTATTACTTTGGGTGATGTGAGCTTTAGCCTAGAAGACGCCCAGCTAAACAAACTACAAAACGAAGCCTTCGATTTTAAAAAGGATTTTTCTCAACTGATACAGATCATTCAAGATTATCCATCATTGGAGGATCGCTTAGCCAACACCGGCACCCTACCCCCCATCACAGCCAAACAACTCGGTTGTTTGGGTTACGTCGCCAAAGCCAGTCGCTTTTATGTGGATGTACGAATCGACACACCTTATCCGCCTTATCATATGTTTTGTCCGGATAAAATTCGCCATAAAACGGGTGATGTGATGAGTCGTTTGCAAGTGAGGGTGGATGAAGTAAGAGACAGTTTGCGGCTGATTGAAGAAATTTTAAACTGTTTAAAATCAGATACAGCTCCCTGCGCCATC
The DNA here is from genome assembly GCA_002770795.1 of Gammaproteobacteria bacterium CG22_combo_CG10-13_8_21_14_all_40_8. GTDB lineage: Bacteria > Pseudomonadota > Gammaproteobacteria > Enterobacterales > 21-14-all-40-8. Next base: position 6,588 of record PCTP01000156.1, read on the forward strand.
TCAGGGGATCAGGCGGCGGATCTCATTGAGGAAAAAGCAAGCCATCAATCCTCCCATTCTAAAACCAGTTCAAACATCGGTTCTATTGGACTGGTGGAAGCCTGGCGCGGAGAGCTGATCTGTTACATACGTTTAGATGCAGACGGAAAAGTCTGTCGTTATTTTCCGCGTGATCCCAGCTGGTTAAATTGGCCAGCCTTAGAAGCCTTGCTAGACGGAAATATTGTGCCAGATTTTCCTGTCTGCAATAAATCCGTGAATGCTTCTTATTCTGGCGTGGATCTTTAGAGGTAATCTATGTTCAAAGTATTAAAAAAAATTATCTCCATCGGCATCGTCACAGAGACGCTTGAGATAGATAAAAATGTCGAGTTGTTGGGCAATAAATTAAAACAACAAGTCAATAAACGCTTTGCTCGATCTCTAGCGATTCGCGCAGTTGATTCAGGATCTTGCAATGGTTGTGAATTAGAACTCCACGCTATCAATAATGCCTTTTATGATGCAGAACGCTACGGCATTCATTTTGTTGCTTCCCCTCGTCATGCCGATATATTATTAGTCACAGGTTGTGTTTCCCGTCATATGGAAGAAGCGGTATTCAAAGCCTACACCGCTATGCCTCATCCAAAATGGGTCATTGCACTCGGAAATTGTGCCATTGATGGTGGCATATTTGGATCAAGCTACGCATCGTTGGGTGGTTTACAAAAACTCATTCAAGTGGATTACCAAATCGCCGGTTGTGCCCCAACACCATTAAACATCTTACAAGGGTTACTAGGATTTATGGAGCATCTATCCGAATAAAACCATCTTTTGAACTTCTCTGCGCTCTCGGTGTTCTCTGTGGTTAAATAATCTTTATTCACCCAGTATTAACCACCGCTATTCTCGGACAGGCCCCTAGATGGAAATTAATATAGTCTTGCACTACAAATACAGCAGTTATTTGCATACTTTTTGCGCAAAATAAGCTAGAATACGCGCCCTGAAATTCGGCCTCCTGCTCTACTCTTTTTCATTTTAGAGATCCGAGACAATAGCTTCCGAGTCAACATACAGATAAATTAGGTTAATTCAAGTGATCTCTACTGCTAACATTACCATGCAATTCGGTGCAAAACCGCTTTTTGAAAATATTTCCATCAAGTTTGGACAAGGGAATCGTTATGGTTTAATTGGTGCCAATGGTTGTGGTAAATCTACTTTTATGAAAATTTTGGCGAAACAACTGGAGCCTTCCATGGGACAGGTGATGGTGGATGCCAATGAAAGAGTCGGTGTACTGAGTCAGGATCAGTTTGCCTATGAAAATTTTACCGTTATCGATACGGTGATCATGGGGCATAAAGATTTATGGAGAATCAAAGCCGAACGAGATCGTATTTATTCTTTGCCTGACATGAGTGAAGAAGAAGGCATGAAGGTCGCTGAGTTAGAAGTTGAATTTGCCGAGCTAGATGGTTATACCGCCGAATCGAGAGCGGGTGAATTATTGTTGGGATTGGATATTCCTATTGAACAACATGATGGCCCCATGAGCCAAGTGGCTCCTGGTTGGAAACTTCGGGTGTTACTAGCTCAAGCTTTATTTGCTGATCCCGATATCATGCTACTGGATGAGCCAACCAACAACTTGGATATCAACTCGATTCGCTGGTTGGAACAGGCACTCAATCAGCGTCAATCCACCATGATTATTATTTCTCACGATCGCCACTTTCTGAATTCAGTTTGCACCCATATGGCAGATTTGGATTATGGCGATATTCGTTTATTCCCTGGTAACTATGATGAGTACATGACAGCGGCGACGCAATCACGTGAGCGCTTACTTTCGGATAATGCCAAGAAAAAAGCACAAATTGCTGAACTAAAAACTTTCGTAAGCCGCTTCTCAGCTAACGCATCCAAAGCGAAACAAGCAACTTCCAGAGCAAAACTGATTGATAAGATCCAGTTAGAAGAAGTAAAACCTTCAAGTCGAGTCAGTCCCTTTATTCGTTTTACCCAACAAAAAAGACTCTATCGTTTAGCTCTTGAAGCGCAGCATTTAACCAATGGTTACGAGCGAAATTTATTCACAGATTTCAATTTGATGCTTGAAGTGGGCCATCGTGTGGCCATTATTGGGCCAAACGGCATCGGAAAAACCACCTTACTCAAAACCCTGGTGAAAGAAATCCCTGCTAAATCTGGTGTGGTGAAGTGGTCAGAAAATTCTAGCATTGGTTATTATGCGCAGGATCATAATCAAGAGTTTTTGCAAGAAATGAGCTTGTTTGAATGGATGAGCCAATGGCGTCAACCTTCGGATGATGACCAGTCTGTTCGAGGTATTTTAGGTCGCTTATTATTCTCCCAAGACGATATTAGAAAATCTGTCACTAAACTTTCGGGGGGAGAAAAAGGTCGCATGATTTTTGGTCGCTTGATGATGTCTCAACCTAATATTTTAGTGATGGATGAACCTACCAACCACATGGATATGGAATCCATTGAGGCTTTAAACCTTGCTTTGGAGAATTATGAAGGAACACTAATCTTTGTGAGTCATGATCGTGAATTTGTTTCATCTCTCGCCACCAGAATCCTGGATATGAAGAGCGATGGCATTGTTGACTTTGAAGGCAAGTATGAAGATTATTTAGCCTCTCAGGGGATTGTTGCTCAGGGAGCTTAAGTTAAGTTCGAACACCACTTATTCATTTTGAGTGGTGTTCGAACATTAAGCATTTAATGTTCTTCTTTATGCAGATTCACCGCCTCAATGACCTTTACTCGAATTTCATCTAAGTCCGAGTCGGATAAATCCAGGTAATCTTGTAAGGGTTCACGAATATTTTCCCATTCTTGGCTTTCATAATCGCCATATTCCATAAAATGCACCACATTCCGCGCAATTTTTAAAATAGATAGCAGATCCAAACTTTCAGCATCCATTTCCCCAGAGGTGTACAAACCATCAGCTTCGTGTAAATAATAAATCACATTAATCATTTCTTGGGGCAGCATCCATTTTTCTGCCAATATAGCACCTATGGTCGAGTGACTGGTTTGGTAGCGCTTAATCTCTTCTTCCAAATAATTATCCCAGCCATCTCTTTCTGCGAGCTCTAAAAATCCCCCATAATCCCTATAATTTTGAAACATAATGGGCACCCCTGCCGCATGAAAAAGTCCCAACATGTAGGCATGATCAATTAGAGCGGGTTTTCTCAACTCTTTGGCGACAGCCACCGAAGCGGCGGCTATAGCCTCACAGCTTTGCCAGAAGTTCGACAACTTAGCGCTTTGTGTCATTGAGCCTTTAAGAGCAACCGCTTTCACCAAAGGGATAATACGCTTCAACCCTAATAATATCACTGCCTGATCAATAGATTCCACTTCACGCATACGCCGAAATGCGGCTGAATTGACCACTTGCAAAACTGCTGCTGAGAGACTGATATCACTAGAAATCGCTTTAGCAATAACTGGAATGGAAGGCTCTTCTTTTTTAGCTTCATCTGCAACTTTTAACAAAGCCTCAGGGCGGGGAGGAATAGAGACAGAGTCGATAATCATTTTTTCAGCGGGGGTGATATTTATAGCCATTTAAACACTCGTATCAATTCAAACGTAAATTAAGTATGGCATAAAATTTTGGATTTTATAGCTGGGTTTGTGGTTATTTTGTTTTTTCTTTTGCTGATGTTGAATCTGGTACTTTTTCCGCTCGCATCTTGGCGCATCTTGGAACAGACAAATGGACACACACTTTAAACCTCTTTCTCCATTTGTTTTTCTTAAAGCTGATCACTCCCCCAGTTTGCCTTATTTTTCCAAAAAACTCGGTGCTCTCTGTGTCCTCTGTGGTTCATTGATTGATCTCTAACCTCT
>PCTP01000033.1 GCA_002770795.1 Gammaproteobacteria bacterium CG22_combo_CG10-13_8_21_14_all_40_8
AGCGCTTAACCGTACGGTGATTTGCGAATTTCTTAATTTGTCAGGCTATCGAACTATTGAAGCTGATTGTGGTGAGGCTGCATATCATTTGTCAATTTCTGAACATCCTGATTTAGTGATACTGGATGTAATGATGCCAAAAATATCAGGTTATGATGTCTGTAGAGAACTCAGAAAACAATTCAGCCCGATTGAGCTTCCTGTTTTACTCATTTCAGCCCATAGTGAGCCTCAGGATATAGTTGCGGGTTTTGATGCTGGGGCGAATGATTATATTTCAAAACCTGTTGAAAAAAATGTACTTTTAGCCAGAACACGTACATTAGTGATGCTAGGAGATGTAAAAAGGGCCCATCAAGAAGCTGATGAAAAGTTGGCGCTACAGAAAGCTTGTCATCAATTGTCACGCTATTTCCCCAGAGCTTTAGTGGAAAGATTACTGAATCATGAACAACCTGATGAGTTTGAAGCCTCAAGAAGACTTATTACGGTACTATTTGCTGATTTGGTTGGTTTTACCGAATTGACAGATAGATTTGAAGCGGAAGTGATTACTGATCTTCTTAACCAATTCATACATGAAATGAATCATCTGATAGAAAGTCATCAGGGAGTTTTAAATGAAGTGATGGGAGATGGCTTGCTGGTATTAATTGGTGCACCAGCAGCGCTGGATAAACATAGTCAGGCACAGGAAGCTGTTAAGCTCAGTATTGCTATGCAGATGAAAATGAAAAAATTAGGTAAGGATTGGTTGGCTCAAGGCCTTGATCATAATGTTAAACTGAGAATTGGCCTGCATCAAGATTTCGCCACAGTGGGTAATATAGGTGCAGAAAACCTTATCGCCTATCGTGCGATAGGAAGTGGTGTTAATTTAGCCAGTCGACTACAGGCTGATTGCCCACCTGGTTTTGTGCGTTTAACCTACCCCATTTATGCTTTAACCAGAGAAACATTTATTTTTCAAACTCTTGAAGAATGTCATTATAAAGGTTTCCATCACCCCCATAGAGTTTGCACTCTTGATCCAGAAATTAACCAGTTTGCATTTTAAGTCGAGTGAAATCTTAGGCATCTTTACAGGATAAGCATTGTCGCTTAAATTTTCGGCTGTTATTCAACATCCAGGCTTTGGTTTGGTTTTGCGTGAGATAAGGTAAACTTGCCATCCAGCGGCTATCAACTGCTAAGAAGCTAGAAAATCCCTGGTGGAGTATTCATCTTTGAATAGAATACAACGGTACTATGTTGATCCTTGTTGATCCTTGTTGATCCTTGTTGATCCTTGTTGATCCTTGTTGATCCTTCTATTAAAGAGGACGGCAGCAAGATGGGTTATTTGGCTGTTAGCGTCTGGTTTTTAATCTGTTGCTGATATTCATTTTTCATTTTATTAATTTCTGCAATGTTAATGCTAGAAGTTGAAAGTCGAGCTACGGCTCTTTTAGCTGACTTGTTACCATTGTCTGAAGCAATCATAAACCAAGCTAAAGCTTTGCTGTCATTTTGTTCAACGCCTTGGCCTTTGAGATAAAGTACGCCAACATTGTGTTGTGATGCAGCATGCCCTTCTTTAGCTGCTCTTAAAAAGAGTTTGAAAGCTTTTTTGGAATTTTGAGGTATGCCAGAATTGGGTGGGGATTGGTAATAGAGATTGCCAAGTTGGAATAAGGCTTCTGGAACACCTTCTTCGGCCAATTGACGTAAACGGCTCCATTCTGAAATGTATATAGTTGTTCCTATATTTTGTCTTTCAGCATATGCGTCAACAGAGCTGAATGCTGCCATCGACAAGATAAGGGATAAAAAGTAAATTTTAATGTTCAATAGTTTCGACATGGACTACATTTATGTTTAAGGATATTATTATTTTTTAATTTTAGCATAGTTGTTAAACAGAAATTAGTGAAAAGTTGTGTAACAAAATGTGTAATATTCACACTTTTTTTTGTTATCACTTAGAATTTAGCCACATTACAAGTTAATTTTGAATATTTTAGCAGGAAAAGAACTTATATGCATGGATCTCAGATAAAAGCTAATGAACTTTCCAAATTTGAGTTATTTAAAAATTTAACACCTAACGATATTGAATCTGTTAGTAAGTACATACATTGTAGAAATTATCCGAAAAAATCGCAGTTGATCTCTGAAGGTGATCCCTCCCATTGTATCTTTTTCATCTTATCAGGTTCTGTAAAAGTGTATTTGGATGATAGTAACGGCAAAGAGATTATTGTGAATCAACATGCCGTGGGGGAGTTTTTTGGAGAATTGGGATTGATACAGGGTATTAGTCGTACTGCTAGTGTTGTGACTCTAGAAACTTCCCAATTGGGTATTATGGCGGATAGTGATTTTAAAACTTGTATGCGTAATCATCCAGCTATTATGATGAATTTAATCCAAAACTTAGTGACCAGAGTCGTTGAAGCGACAGAAACTATCCGAAGATTGGGGTTGATGGATGTCTATGGGCGTATTGCTGTAACTTTCTTAAATTTAAGTGAGGAAGTTGATGGTAGAAGAGTGATCCGTAAAAAGCTTACACAGCAAACCATTGCTAGTCATGTGGGCGCTTCTCGAGAAATGGTTGCTCGAATTTTAAAAGATCTAAAGGCTGGACAATATATTACTATGGAGAAAGGCGAAATAGAGCTACTTAAACCACTTCCCCATGAATGGTAGTTATCTGGCTCTCAGAAAATATATCTTTTAGTTCCTGAGAACCAATGAGGATATTTGGTTTTGGATATTTACCTTTCTTTGTCGAAACAAATAATATTCTGTCAGTTCACAAAGGCGATTAATTATTTGACTGATTCGGAGAGTTTTCTAAAGTCGATGATATCTTGATAGAGAATTTTACCCACGATAATCCCATTAATGGAATGAGACTTCAACTCTTTGAGTTTTTTTACATCGTTCAGGCCAAACAATCCTCCATTAATAATAATGGGCATATCAATTTCTGATTGTAATTTTTCAATAAATTGGAATGGACTGATATCTGTATTCGTGGTTTTATTGGTGCAAATCAGGCCCGACAATCCCTCTTTGGCTAAATTGGTGGCTAACTCGGGTAATGTATTTCCATAATGGTCGGATAACGCTTGATAGGGCCATAAACCATCTTTTAATTCAATGGATAAATATATTTTATTAGGAAATTCAGTGCACATACCTTCAAGATAATCAGGATCTTTAAAGGTACGACTACCAACAACGACATGATCAACGCCTGTATCTAACCAAATTGACACATGATCCTCGTGTTTAACACCACCTGCGATTTGACAGCTAATACGGGGGAATTTCTGCTTAATTTCTCTAACAAGGCGTACGTTTTCAGGTTCCCCAGTTCTAAAAGCATCAATATCCGTGAGGTGTAGACATCTTGCGCCAGCATCAATCCAGCGTTGTGCCACCTCAAAGGGGTTTTCCTTGATGGTTACTTTAGGTTCATCAGTAGATGGTTGATACGAATGAACACAAAAACCACCTTTTAAATCTAAAATAGGGATAACCTGCATTTAGGGAATATCTCCAAAAAATTAATGATAATATCGGTATTTGGGTCGTCTATCATAAACATAGACTAAATTGGGAATATGTGTTGTAAAAGAGTAAGTTCTGATAATTTTATTTAAACCTCAAACTGGTCCTTTAAGGTAGAACAAGTATCGATTCAACTGCATTAAAGTTTGAGTATTCTAAAGACTGTATTGCGGATATTCCACAAATAATTACTTGAATTTGTGGTATTATTTGGAAAATACGCAATGTTTTGGAAAAATAAACTTTACTGCTATAGTTCTTCTTAGGTAAACGATGAGCATTAACAAATAGAGGGGCGTCTTTGATCACAATTAATCAATTAAAAATTAGACTCCACATTATGATGGATGTAGTAGGGCGGCATTTTGGTTATCTTATTAAAGAGCTGAAAAAGGATATTAAAACGGGGGCTTGGTGGTGGTTCAAAAATAGACATCAACATCAAATTATGGAGTTGGCTATTTTAGAGTTAAACCAACAATTAGATTCTGAACATTTTGATTTTTCAATGGTTTTTCAACTATTTGCACGATTTAATGTCCGTCAGGAAACCAATGTTCAGGCTGAATGGTATCTGCAGGCACATCAAAAACTGGTTAAATTGCATCAGGAATTATTTAAAAAAGATATATTAACCGCTGATTTGTTTAGGCCAGTTTTAACTGAATTAAAATTTATTGTGGAGGCTGATCAGTTTCATCGGGAATGGTCTCTTCAATTATTGCAACAGAGGGTAATGATGATGTATCAACAATTATTAGATCAAGTTGAGCAATTAAAACAGAGTAAAAATGAGCAAATTAATCTTGAGAACAAAAAGTTGTTGGTAGAACAAAAGAAAATCGAGCTAGAAACCATCCAAACACAAAAGCAAGCAATTGCTTTGCAAAAGGAGAAGGCGCAAATTCTCAAAGAGAAAGTAATTGAGGAAAAGTTACTCCGAGAAACCAAGAAACAAGAAAGCATTGAATTACAAAAAAAATTAGAGTTAGAAAATGAAAGAGATATACGTGTCGCCGCAGAAATTAGAAAGATGCAGTTGGAGAAGTCAATGCAAGATATTGCTGGACAATGGGAACAGCAGCTAGGTAAGAATAGCGATATAAGTGAGTCATAAAGAACTATAATGGTTGAGGCAGTAAGGGTATAGCGATAAGCTAACTGAAATTAGGAAGAGAGTAACTTCTGACATTTTTCCTGATTGAACCTTAGGCTAAAAGTCTTATCTGGCATTTTTACCGTGACAAGATTCATTTGATCAGAATAGGACTCTGTTAAAACTTCAGTACAAATTTTCCAATCTTCGACATCTAAGGGTTGTTGCACCTTTATTTCTTGATAGATCCAAAGCACATCCAAGTTCACGTCCATTCCAACCCAATGAAGGTTAAGAGGTGCTTCTCTGGACTGAATAGAGAAATTAGCCTCTAAATAGTTTTTTACTGCTGGCTCTGAGTTCTCCAAAAGGTGCTTTTTGCCATGAATTTGTTGAATTCTTTGCTCTATATCGTTGCTAAAATATCGATGACTAATCTCTAAGGTAGTTTTATCCTGAGAAAGTTGTATTTTGGTGATGCCCATATGAAACTGATGGGCATGACTTGGCTGCTGAACAAATAACAGTAACAGAGAAGCTGTAGCCAACAGCTCAGTCAGATTTCTTTTCATTTGCATCGGTATCCAGGTCTGTTTCATCTTCTTGGCTAAGCTCTTCTTGTGAATCTTTCATAAGATTTTTTTCCTTTTTTTCTTTGAAGAGTTCCAAACGGGACTTAATTGGGCGGCGTGGCCAATAATTATTATAAATATTAGTGTCTGCGGTTTCCAATTTTTCATCTAGAGCCACAGACTTGATTTCCCCTTGAGTGATTTGAAAAATTGAAACTTGTTTTGGATCTCTTCTCCAGATTTCTGCAGGTATGACACGATGAATTTTAGAACCATCCATTAACTCTATATCTAATATTAATGGCATGACTAACCCACCTAGGTTAGTCAACTGTAATCGGTAGAAATTTTCTTTTGTATTCAACAGTTGCTTTTCATTTTCCTCAAGATTTTTAAGACTTTTACTGTATTCGTTTCGCTCTTTGTTGGTCACCGTAAATTCATCCTGTTCATCATACAAATCTGAGATAGAGGGGTCATTGATTAGACGATGATCGATGGACTTATTCAAAAGTTCTGTTTGAGATTCGGGGATCTCCTGCTTTCTGGCACGTTTATAGGCTGATTCGATCTCAGGATCTTGAGTATCTATGGTTAACCAATCAATTTTATCTAAACTGATATCCACATGATCTGTGGTATAAAACCAACCTCGCCAAAACCAATCTAAATCAATGCCAGAGGCATCTTCCATGGTTCTGAAAAAATCAGCTGGATAGGGATGTTTAAATTTCCATCTTTGAGCATATTGGCGAAAAGCGAAGTCAAAGAGGTCGCGTCCTATAATCGTTTCTCGTAGGATATTCAAGGCGGTGGCAGGTTTAGCATAAGCATTGTTGCCAAACTGCATTAAGCTTTCTGAGTTAGTCATAATGGGCACTTGTTTTTCACTACTCATGTAAGCGACTATATTTCTGGGTTCGCCCCTCCTGGATGGATATTTTTCTTTCCATGATTGTTCTGCCAAAAACTGAACAAATGTGTTTAGGCCCTCATCCATCCAAGTCCATTGTCGTTCGTCAGAGTTTACTATCATGGGAAAATAATTGTGCCCAACCTCGTGGATGATGACGGAGATAAGACCAAATTTAGTCCGCCTTGACCATGTTCTTTGACTAGGATCTTTTTTATCAATTTCAGGTCTTGGTCCATTGAAGCAGATCATGGGGTATTCCATACCGCCTACCGAACCATTGACAGAAATAGCGACTGGATAGGGGTAGTCTAATGTGTATTTGTTATAATTTTCGATGGTGTGAATAACCGCTTTTGTAGAGTATTTCCCCCAGAGTGGATTGCCCTCTTCTGGATAATAAGACATGGCCATAACATTATTTTTACCACTTTTTATGCCTTGTGCATCCCAAATAAACTTTCGAGAAGAAGCCCAAGCAAAGTCCCGTACATTTTTGGCACTGAATTTCCATGTTTTAGTCCCTTGAGTGTGATTTTTTTGATGCGCTAAGGCTTCGGCCTCTGTGACGATTTCAATGGGATGATCCGATGATTGGGCTTGTTTCAGCCTTTCCTGCTGCGAGGCATCTAAAACAGTACTGGCATTGGTTAGTTCCCCGGTCGCTGCAACTATGTGATCATCTGGTACGGTAAGTTCAACATCAAAATTTCCAAAATCTAGAGTGAACTCGCCATTGCCTAAAAACTGTTTATTTTGCCAACCCATCACGTCGTTATATACCGCAAGTCTTGGATACCAGCGAGATATTTCATAAATATTGTTACCATCTTTCTCAAAGTGCTCGTATCCACCGCGACCACCTAATACTTTTTGGTTTGCTACATTGTATTGCCATTGGATATGAAATTTAAAAGCTTTGGATGTTGCTAGTGGTTGCTTTAGATCAATCCGCATCATGGTTTTTACGATCTGATAGTGGATAGGCTGATTATTTTTGTCTGTTACTGCTAAAATTTTGTATCCACCATCAAAGTCTTGAGACTTCAATGTTGCGGCTAAAGCGCGGAAACTCAATTTGTTTTCAGTGGGTGAGGGCGCAGCATTTAGAAGATCGGAGCTTTTTTGATAACGGTTTTGATCTAACTGGATCCAAAGATAATCTAATTGATCAGGAGAGTTATTGGTGTAGTTTATCCACTCTTCTGCATGGATACTCTGTTTATCATCATCAAGAGCTGCTTTGATTTGATAATCTGCTCTTTGTTGCCAATAATTATGACCAGGTTTTCCAGAAGCTGTGCGGTAATCATTGGGTGTGGGAAGAAGTTCATCGAGTTGACGGAATTTATCTTCGAAAGGCGCTGCTGCCATGGTGACAGATATAACCGCACAATATCCTAAAAGGATATAGGATAGACGCTTCAAGTTGATCATTATTAACCTCTTATTATTATTTTTTTGTATCTGGTTTAAGGTGTTTATCCAGCCAAGCTAAAACTAAATCATGCCACTGAATGGCGTTTTCTGGTTTTAATACCCAGTGATTTTCATTGGGAAAATATAAAAACTGACTCTCAATGTTTTGTCGTTGCAATGCAGTGAATGCCCCTAAAGACTGACTTTCAGGAATTCTAAAATCCTGACCGCCTTGAATGACAAACATAGGTGTTTTCCATTGATTGACGTAGTTAACTGGATTATGTTTCTCATAATTGGCTGCGTAATCAAAATAAGTGCCTTTATTTTCTCTTTCGGTGAACCAAAGTTCTTCGGTAGCAAAATACATCATTCGATTATCGAAGACGCCATCATGGTTTACCAAGCACTTAAAACCATCACTCCAATGGCTAGCAATCCAGTTGATCATGTAACCACCATAGGATGCCCCTAAGGCACAGGCATTCTCTCCATCAATAAAAGAATATTGTTTAACGGCAGCTGCAAAGCCTTTTTTCAGATCTTCTAAGGGTTTTCCTCCCCAATCTGTTTGAATAGAATCAGTAAATTGTTGTCCATATCCTGTGGAACCATGAAAATCGATCATCACAGCTACATAACCTGCTGCTGCGTAGATTTCTGGATTCCAGCGATAATGGAATTGGTTATAAAAACTGCCTTGGGGTCCACCGTGAATTAAAAATGCCATGGGGTATTTGTTTTTTGCATTGAAATCAGCAGGTTTGACTATGTATCCATGAACTGTCTCGTCGTTCCAACCTTTAAATGAAAACTGTTCATAATCACCAAGTTGCACTGTTGACATCAAGGGTTTGTTAAAATAGGTCAGTTGCTGAGGAGGGATCTTTCCATTGATCGAAAGTTTAAATACTTCACTCGGATTTTTCATATCATTATGCAAATACACAACTTGTTTATTAGCAATTTGAATGGCAGAATTTTTACCCTGAGTGATTAAAGCTGTTGGTTTTCCGGTGGCGATATCGACTTTGTAAATTGAATGATTGCCATTATCCTGCGTGGTTACAATGAGATCTTTACTGTCATTGGTAAATGTCATTGAGTCTATGGAACGATCCCAATCATGAGTGAGAGATTTTTTTTCACCAGATCCTAAGTTGACTAACTGAATTTCAAACTTATCTGCTTCATAAGCTGGTACCGACATGGCGGTATATGCCATCCAATGGTTGTCTGGGCTGACAACAGGGAGACTATCCCAAGCTTTATTTTCTATTGTAAGGTTAGTGATTTTTGGGGTATCTTGCTGTATCGGATATTGAAAAATATCAAAATTCGTTGACCAAGGTTCCGTTTTGCCGACATTTTTGGCAGAAAAATAAATAGACTTACCATCAGCGGAAAAATTATATTCTTCGCTGCCTCCAAAGGGTAGCGAAGGGATGTCTGCATCCCATCCATCGGTGATATCAATAATTTTTTTAAGGTCGGCTTCTTGGTTAGCTTCTAAAGGCAATAAAAATAAATGGCTTCTTAAACCATCATTCCAAGTATCCCAGTGGCGTACAAATAATTGCGTGTAAAATTTACCATTGGATTTTTCTGCAAGCTTTTGTTTGATTTTTTCTGCGCTGCAGTCAAGATTATGGCAATTCATATCAACTCTGCTAGAAAAAGCGATATGTTGACCATCAGGTGACAACTTCATGGTTTCAATATTCACAGGAAGAGACGTTAGTTTAGTGGCTTTATTTCCATGAAGGGGTTGTTGCCAGATGGTATTATCGCGAAGGAAAATAATATTTTTATCATCTAATGACCACTGATATTCATTTTCACTGCGAGGTGTATTGGTTAATTGTTTGAGATCTCCTGTGCCTAAATCCATGAGCCATAAGTCATTTGTAGAGGTACTTTCTTTTTCATTAAAGCTTTTCATACTAAAGACTGCTTGTTTCCCATCGTGAGAAATCTGTGGTGCGCCAACTTTTTTGGTGGCTAACATGGTATGAACTGAAAAAGGGTGTTTTTCTGCATAAGCATTCAAACAGAGTATGCTAATTAAACTTAAGCAAACTTTGCTTTTAGATAGACTCATTTTCATGTGATATTCCTTGTTACTAAAGGGATTATATACCCATATTACCAGGTATTACGGGTATCTATGTATTAGAGGGTATTTCATAGAGAAGCATTCCGAAAGTTGAGTTTTGCAATGCTTCAAGCCATGTACTCTTTAATCTTGTCTTTTAGTGGTGGTGTCCACCAGCCCCATGAACATGCCCGTGCTCGATTTCTTCTGCAGTGGCAGGGCGTATAGATAAAATCTCCACGGAAAAGTTGAGAGTTTGTCCAGCTAATGGGTGGTTTCCATCGACAGTGACTTGATCATTTTCTATTTGGGTAATCACCACAGGAACATCGCCTGCATCGGTGGTTGCGGTAAAGCGCATACCTTCAAATAACTCATCCACAGCATCAAAGGCTGTAATTGGAACGAGTTGCACCATCTCGTCAATTCGTTGACCATAAGCTTCTTCTGGTGGAATAGTGATGGAGAACTTATCTCCTTCTCTTTTGTTTTCTAGGGCATTTTCCATCCCAATAATCAGATTTTGGTGACCGTGTAGGTAGGTTAAAGGCTCATTTTTAAAAGAATCTTCTATTAAAAGTTCGTCATCTGCAGTTAAACGGTAGTGGAAGGTGGCAACAGTGTCTTTAGAGATTTTCATTAGATAAAATTTTGTATAGGATAAATTTGTATCATACTCTAGGAACCTGCCCAAGAATAGACTGATCGACTGCGGCCAAGCCCGTTTGGCCAGATTTCCCGATGAATTTCGTTAAATAGTGTCTGACCGAAAACGTATAACGTATTGAATCAAAAGGCAAAGATAGCAATATTGAGTTATTAAAATGTTCAATTATTGAGCCTAAAATGGTATAATTAGCCCATAATGGCAGTTAAACACTCTATCTTCGGC
>PCTP01000113.1:0-6513 GCA_002770795.1 Gammaproteobacteria bacterium CG22_combo_CG10-13_8_21_14_all_40_8
AGTATCGCCAAATAGGTTAAAGTCTACCAAATAGGCCAGACTGTTTAAAATCATTAATTGTACTTCTGAAACTTTTAGATGATTACTCGATGGAACCCTGATTTCAACATCGTCAGGTCCCGTCAGTCCTGCAATTTCTCCTCCCGAATCTCCGGTGAGGGAAATGATAAGCATATCCTTATTCAGTCCTGCTCTAATGGCTTGTGAGCAAGCAAAGCTCTCGCCATCCTGTGAGACGGTGAGTAACACGTCACCCGAATCCCCCAAAGCCCTGACTTGGCGTGCAAAGACTTCATTTGAGCTGGTATCTTTGTTAATCGCAGAGTAGAGGCTCAGATTGTCGGATAAGCAGATTACCGGTAAGCTAGGGCGCTCTATAGAGACACGATGTAGCAGCAGGGTGGTAAATACCTGTGCTAAAGCCGCATTGCTACCTTCTCCACAGACCAATAATTTCTTTCCCTGAATCAGGGCCTGGGTAATAAGATCACCAGCATTTGCGACAATTTCCGGTAATGCATCGGCGGTATCGATTTTAGTTTGAATACTTTCATTGAAAGTATTTTTAATTAGGCTGAGTGAATTCATTATTTTCGTTCCTAAGTTTGAAAGGCATCTTTTATCCATTGAATACGATCGACTTGCAAAGCATCGAAACCAATCACATCAAAACGACAAGGTCGCTCAGAAAACTTCTGATGATTTTGTAAATAGAGTTGTGCCGTTTTAATAATTTTTGCCTGCTTTTTTGCATCCACCGTTTCAAGAGCATTGACCAATTGATGGGTTCTTAATCTCACTTCCACAAAAACAAGATATTCATTGTGAAGCATAATGAGATCGATTTCACCCACTTTACAACGAAAATTTCTTTCAAGGGTTTTTAAACCCTGTTGATGAAGATAAATCTCCGCAAGATTCTCGGCATCTGAGCCTTGAACTAAATGGGATGCTTTACTGAATTTATTCAGCTTAGTCAGTTTATTCAACCACTGCGTTGGTTTTGGTAGTTTCATCAGATGCATTGCTAGTTGGATTATCTTCTTGAGTCAGCGTAACGAGTCCGTTGTGAAAATGACTCCAAGTTAAGGTATTGTTGATCTGATGCACTGAGTTCATGGAAAGTTTTCCCGATAAACCATTAAAGTATTGCTCAGGAAAAACTTCCAGAACACTGACTTGATCAATCAATTGATAAGCATCAACCCCAAAAGCAAACAAATAAGCACTTTCACTGGAAATTGACGATGGGATAGAAGGTTGCCATGTATTGCTGGACGTTTGGACGTCAGCATCTACCAGCCAAGGAAAACTGAGGAAGTTAATGGACTCCATATCCTTATCTAGCTCAGGGTTGTTTTTACCCGAGTGAATTTTTGAAGTCGCATACACTGGTATATTCCTAGCAAAATAATAATCTAATAAGGGTTTTAAACGGCGTCCATTTTGTGGATTGGCATAGAGAAATATTGCATCGATATCTTGACGTCGTCTGGGATCAAACTCTAATGCGCGACCAAATAAGCGTTCTAATTTATTCTTTCTTTTGAAGCTTTCATCTATGCCTAATAGGGATTGGATGACATCACTATTTTCTGATTCATCCTTATAATGTTTTTGTATAACAATTTCACCACCCAAGGCTTCAAAGCGATTTTTAAAGGCGTTGAGAGCCTTGTCGCCTAAGTGGTTGTCTGGCACTAAGACGGCTATTTTTTTCAAATTTAAGTCGTAGAGTCGTTGAGAAATTTGGTTGGTTTCATTTTCAATGGGTAGTCCAAATTGGTAAATGTTACCTGTGTTTGTGGTTTCAAGATCCACAATATTTAAGGTGATTGCAGGCAATTCATCCCCTTTTTGTTGGGCAAACTGCACTATTTTGTCTTTGTTTAAAGGGCCCAGGATGAAATCGGCTCCTTCTGCTAGCGCTTTTTGGTAGACAGTCCCAATGTCGTCTACATTCGAGTTATAAAAATGAAGTGAGGGTTTTGTCGCTATAGGAGATTGGAAAAAGGCCGCTTCAATACCTTGACGAATCACTTTGGCGCTTGGTGCAATAATACCCGTTTGAGGTAACAATACAGCGACAGTTTTAGGATCATAAAACTTCGCTTGGCTCATTCTGGCTAATTCTGTGGGGATAACAACGGCAGCTGGATGTTGAGTAAAGCGATTTTTCCATAACGAGAAGGCCTTAAGTAATTGTCGTGGTTGTCCTTGTGTTTGTCTTTGGATGATGGCTAATTGAATCCAGCCATTCAGCACGGGATCATTGGCAGTGCTTTGGGTAAAAACATCAAAGTAATTTTCTGTGGGGAGTTTGAGAATATTCCAAATAGCGTCTTGATTTTCCTGATATTCAGCGGCTGTTAAAATTGTACCTAATGGGATCCGTATTTTAATTGCCTCAACAAAATTACTCGTTTGTAGATAAGCCTCTGCATAGGTTTTAAGTCTTAAAATTTCATCTCCTGTGGAAAATTGGATGGGTTTAAGCTGTTCAAATTGATTTAATGCTTGGGTGTAATCTTGCATTTGGGTGAGGAAAATCGCTTGATAAAGTAAAAAGCGTTGATGCTGTTCCTGATTAAGCGCTAATTCCGTCTCAGCTTGCCCTATTTGCGCTAAAGGCTCAGTGATGTAGGAAAATTGTTTTTGCTCAATCATTGAGGCGATTGCATTGAGAATAAAACTATATTTTTCTGGTGCAGTCGCTGATTTTGCTTTCATGAGCCAAAATTCTGCATCTTGGGTTTGCCCAAGGGATTGGTTTTTGTGGGGGGGCTGTTGCGGGTTTATGGGTGTAGGACAGCCTGTCAGCAATGCCAACACACTGACTAATAGAATAAAAAGCAAAGACTTTGAGATGATATGCATAAAATTGAAGTTCTTCTGTCGAATAATGACGCTGGTACATGATAAAGTATGCGCTACATATTGCCAATGGCAGTTCCGCTTTTTCGGGTAAAACAGATGAATGATTTCGCAGAACCTTCTCAGCTTGGTCAATTGCTGATTGTTGCAACGCCTATTGGTAATCTTGGCGATATCACACAAAGAGCCATTGAAGCTTTATCGAGCAGTGATTATTTAGCCGTTGAAGACTCTAGGCATAGCCGAAAACTCCTTTCATTTTTGGGGTTAAACACGCCGATGCTTTCTTTACATGAACATAATGAGCGTCAAAGAGCCGATCAAATCATTAATGACTGCCTAGCTGGCAAAACGGTGGCGCTTATTTCTGATGCGGGAACACCGTTGATTAGCGATCCAGGTTATTTTTTAGTCAGAGAAGCCCTTAAAAAGGGGGTAAGAGTATCACCTATCCCTGGAGCTTGCGCTGCGATAGCGGCATTAAGCTGTTCTGGTATTGCCTCAAATAGTTTTATCTTCGAAGGCTTTTTACCCGCGAGAAAAAACCAAAGGGAAGCGCAGCTTAAGTTGTTAAGTCGAGAAACAAGGACTTTAATCTTTTATGAGTCGACTCATCGTATACAAGAGTTTGTGGAGTCGCTCATCCAAGAATTTGGGCCCACCAGAGAAATTACTTTGGGTAAAGAGTTAACCAAGTCTTTTGAAGCGGTTTGGCATGGTGAGGTTCAAGATCTGATTTCATGGTTTAAAGATAAACCAGAAAGATGCAAGGGCGAGTTTGTGATTGTGGTGGAAGGTTCAAAGCAAACAGAAGAAGCTTCAACCCTAATGGATGACGAAAGTTTGATGAAGAGACTGTTAAAAGATTTATCCGTGAAGCAAGCTTCGTTGTTAGCGGCGGATTTAACAGGAAAAAGAAAGAAACACTTCTATCAAATGGGTTTGTCTCTTGAACACGCTGCTGAATGATAGTAATTTGCTATGGGTTTAATTAAATTAATTAATTAGATCTATTGATGTTTGCAAGCTATGCTGTGTGAGTCAATTTAAAACCACAGAGGAAATGCAAATGTTAAAAAACCAAGAAGGCAATCAGGTTCCTAGTTTATCAATTCCAGTGATGACAAATGATGGATGGAGCAAGATAGAGACTGACCAACTGTTTAAAAACAGAACAGTCGTGGTCTTTTCTCTACCAGGCGCATTTACACCTACTTGTTCAGCCAGCCATCTGCCTCGTTACAATGAGTTAGCACCTGTGTTTAAACAAAATGGAGTGGATGAGATCGTTTGTGTTTCTGTGAATGATACTTTTGTGATGAATGCATGGGCAAAAGATCAACGTTCCAATAATGTCACTTTATTACCAGACGGCAATGGTAGCTTCACAGAAGCTATGGGCATGTTGGTGGATAAGTCAGCCATAGGTTTTGGTAAAAGATCTTGGCGTTATTCCATGTTGGTCAAAAATGGAGTTGTTGAAAAAATGTTTATAGAAGCGGATGTGGCTGGCGACCCTTTTGAAGTCAGTGATGCCGACACCCTGTTAGATTTCATCAACCCGAATGCAAAAAAGCCAGAGTTTGTCACTTTGTTTTCAAAATCAGGCTGTCCACATTGTGCTCGCGCCAAAAAATTGCTCAGGGAAAAAGGTTATGCTTACGAGGAAGTAGAAATTGGCCATGAAGTCACTTCAAAAACCTTACAAGCTGTTGCCAATAGAACCTCTACACCTCAAATTTTTATTGGAGGTAAGCATATAGGTGGAGCCGATGATCTTGAGAAGTATTTTGCAGGCTAATTTTTCGTGATTTAAGTCGTCCCAATTTAGCCTTCATCAGGTTACAAAAACTGATTCACATACAGAAGAAGTGTTTGTAACTTGTTGTATCCAGCAAAACTTCAAGAGACATTTTTAGAGCAGATTAAAGTCATTCGAACTATGCCGTTCTGGCAACTGTTCTGATGGCTCTCCCCAGCTTTTGTTCACCATAACTCCGCGTTTAACTGCTGGTCGTTTAGCAATTTCATTGGCCCAGCTATTCAGATGCTTGTAGCTTTTGGTGTCTAAAAATTCTGCCGCATCGTAGACTTTATTTAATACCAATGCGCCATACCAAGGCCAAATCGCCATGTCGGCGATGCTGTAGCCATCACCACAGATAAATTGGTTTTCAGCTAAATGGCGATCGAGTACATCTAGTTGACGTTTGACCTCCATACTAAAACGATTGATAGGATACTCATATTTTTCAGGTGCGTAGGCATAAAAATGACCAAATCCACCACCAAGATAAGGTGCACTACCGACTTGCCAGAATAACCAAGAGAGACATTGTGCTCTTTGACTGGGTTCGGTTGGAATGAATGCTTTAAATTTTTCCGCAAGATGGAGCAAAATTGCACCAGATTCAAAAATAGGGATGTTATTTCCTTGAGTTTTATCCAGCAGCACAGGAATTTTAGAGTTGGGATTTAGCGCAACAAAACCTGAGCCAAATTGATCTCCTTTGGATATGTCTATTAAAAATGCATCATATTCAGCTTCACTAAAACCTGCTTCAAGTAACTCTTCAAATAAAATGGTCACTTTGACCCCATTGGGGGTTGCAAGTGAATAAAGTTGGAATGGATGTTTGCCAACGGGAAGTTCTTTTTCAGCAGTGGCTCCTGCAACAGGGCGGTTAATATTGGCAAATTTACCGCCATTTCCTTGTTCCCATTGCCAGACTTTAGGTGGTGTATAAGTTTGCTCAGACATAATTTAGTCATCCAGATGCTCATTGGTTCGTTCATTGTAGATGAACGTAGCGTCTATTAGTTGCAAGTTTGTGAAGAAAGAGCTTAATTTACTTCATTGCTGGATATTAGAGCGAGATAAGAATGGCTTTTCCAATCAGTGATTTTCGAGCCATTCTGAGTTAATGTTGTTAACGATGTTCGACTATGGGTTCTATAAAATGAGTTAAATCGTTTCCGTATTTAACTTTTCTTCACAAGCAGTTGTATCCAAAATAGCAAATGCTTTTTTGGTTCGCCATTGTGAAACACCTAAGCCAATAAGCACCACAAATGCGCCAGCATATTGTGTGGCTTGAAGCTGTTCATCCAACAATAGCCAACCAAATATAAATGTACCTAAAGGAACAAGATTCAACCAAACCGATAGTTTGTTAGCACCGATTAATTTTAACCCATTGTTGTAGAGTAAAAATGCCACTACATTCACTCCTAATCCAAGAAATACTAAACATACAACACCAAGCAAGTTAATATGAATAGCACCTGCGGTCGGGAAGATAAGCGCTAATGGAATAAAAAATAGCGTGCCTGCAAAGGCTTGTAGCGCCGTTAAAAATAGTGGTGAATAATGTTGTGACATTTTACGAGACATCATGGCATAGCCCGCTGCAACAAACATAGCAATCAGCTCAAGGCCATTTCCTAATGTAGGATTGGGGGCTGATGCGCTGGTTTCTCCATTCATCGACATGATTAATACCCCTAAAAAAGCGATAAGTGAACCAATAAAGAGTTCAGTGGTGGTTTTTTCCTTTAAAAATAACCAAGCACCAAGCGCTATGAGTAAAGGCTGAACTGATGTAATCATGCCCGCTTCTGAAGCGGTTGTGTACTTTA
>PCTP01000113.1:6574-10013 GCA_002770795.1 Gammaproteobacteria bacterium CG22_combo_CG10-13_8_21_14_all_40_8
TTTCCAGTCTTGTCTTCTAACACCTTGTTTTAGTAACCTAGGTAAGAAAGGTAGCAGGAAAACGGAGGCAATTATTAAGCGTAACAACACGGTTAGGATGGGGCCGAGTTGTTCGATGGTAATTTTCATGGCAACCATGGATAAGGACCATAAGATAATGGCGAACAACAAACCTGAAAATGGGTAATTATGTAAAGTTTTTGAAACCATATCTGCTACTCCTCATTGTTGTTATTGGCTAGAAAAGCCAACAATCATGGGCAGATACTAGAATGTTAAATAAAAGAAGAGAAGCGAGAATTTTTGATGGTTGCCATTAGAAAAACTAATCAATACGGGCTTTATGTATAAAATTTTTTTGTTTGACATAAGAGGATAGAATTTTTGTGTTTAAAACAAATAAATGTCAACAATCAAAATTTAATTTGGTTGATTGTTTTTTATGTGAAATAAAATAGTTATAATTATTTGTGATTTTTTTGCAAAAGCTGTAAAAACTTAGTCATTGACTTGTTTTTTAAGATAATTCGCCTGAGAAATGGTTCTTTTGGATGAGGTTGGAAGATCTTTTTTAGAATGGGATGAAATCTTAGAACTTAGAGGTTTCAGGCTGGTTAAGGTCGCCTTACCCTGAACTTGAGTTAAGCTAACAACCCCTATAGCCTCAGCTGCGCTAAAAAAGGCGAAAATAAATTTTTGAGGAATATGTAGCTGATCGGATAGCTCCAGTAGATTTAAAGGATGCCTTGCCAATTCAGACGCAATAATGGCTGTTTGTGGTAGTTCTTGTTGTGGAACAAACAAAGGTAATTTAGAGAGATAAACTGGTTGTGTGAGCGCTTGGGTGTTAGAGAGCTTTCCTTTTGATGTCCATAATGCAATTTTCCACAAAAGGGCCTCCATTTTAGTTTTATGGTATTCATTTTTCGCATTCAAGCGTTGCACAATTTGAGAGGTCAATTCATGATTCTCTTCAATGTGTAAATTAAAAGGCCACTCTCCAACACAAAGTCCACGTAGCAGTGTTTCTGATAAATTTAAATAAACTTCTCGGGTGGCTGGTATAAAGTACAGCTGATGATCTCCGTGAGAAAGTTTAACCAGAGCATTGTGATTTTTAGAAATTTCTATGGCTTGTTTGACTTTACCTTGAAACATCTGCTCTGGAAAATAGCGAATTGTTTCTATGTCTTCTGTTTGCATGGAGTCCAGATCTTTTTGTTTGGTAGAAATAAAAGAAGGCTTTTTGAGTGTTGAGAGCTCATCTTGATGTGTTGTTGTAGGTGTGGAATCTGTGTTAGAGGCTGCCCTCTTTTGGTTAAACCATTTTCTTTGAATGTTAAGAAGTGTGGTTTTTAGCGCTTCTCTTTGGACTGGTTTTTGAATATGAAGGATATTGAGATTGTCTAAAGTGACTGTGTTCTTCGAAAAGAACACAATAGTACGTTCACTTAATTGTTTGATAAATGACTTTATTCTTTCAGGACGTGTGAAATTTTCAGGATCGATAAAGGTCACATCAGCCAGTTCATGCTCGGATACTAAGGCGAAATTAAGGTCTTTATATTGACTGAAAAAAGACTCTAGGCTCTGGCGGCTTTTTCCACTTAAACCAGCTGTAGATACAAAAATCGGGGATACAGATAGCATTTTCGACCTCATGTTTTTTGGATCATGAAAACTTTCTATACCATTAACTTACACATTTTTACAAAAGATTACTGTGATGGAGTTAGCAATCACAAAATCTTCATGAGATTTTGTGAATTTTTATGGTATGATTTATAGATGCAAAAAAAACCACTATCACAATCACATTTTAAACCCGCAATTCATCATCGGTGGTTGTTGCTAGGTTTATTGGTGATGATTTTGGGACAAACAGCGCTGATGCATCAGCCACAACATAGCTTGTTTGTGGATGATCATTGCTTAATTTGCGTTGCTCAAGCCAATATGGGATCTGGTGTCGCTCCATCTCAAGCTATTCCCATGTCGGTTATACATACCGAACAAATCTTAATTGAGCCGACATTTCATTTCACGATTTCACCCATAAAAGATTCGCGTAATCGCTCCCCTCCTGCTTATTTCTCTTAATTTATATCAAAATTACCACTAAAAAGTTGCAGTTTTTTTGCTTCAGAAATACTGAACCTGATATTTCGAGATATCACAGGTATACTTAAGAGGAATAACACCATGGGTAAAACATCCAGAAGATCTCTGGTTGCTATGGCTATTGGACTGAGTTTAGTTCACTCAATTTATGCGGCCGAAAAAGCACCATCACAAAAAGATATTGATCAAATTCGAACAGAACTTAAATTACTCAAAGAAAGTTATCAAGCCAAAATAGATGAACTAGAAGAGAGACTTGCCGAGGCAGAACAAGCCAACGAAGAGGTTTCTGATAAAACAGATAATTTAGCCATAGAGCTGAGCCAACAAGGGAATCAAAAGGCCGCCAATACTTTTAATCCCGGGCTAGGGGTTATTCTCAATGGCCATGCCTTATCTTCGAGCAAAAATCGCGATTTTCAAATTCCAGGTTACCAGCTCTCTGATGAGGCTGGGCCAGGTGCGCAGGGTTTTGAGTTGGGGGAATCGGAAGTAAATTTAACGGCAAACATCGATGATAAATTCTATGGTAGCGTCACCCTTGCTTTTGGAGAAGGGGTTGAGGTAGAAGAAGCTTACCTACAGACAATTGCCCTTGCACAGGGATTTAATCTCAAAGCAGGGCGATTCTTTTCAAATATAGGCTATTTAACCAGTCATCATACTCATACGGATAGTTTTACAGAGCGTCCATTACCCTATGAAGCATTTTTAGGGGGGCAATATACAGATGATGGCATTCAACTCAGTTGGATTGCACCCACTCAGTTATTTTGGGAGACGGGTTTTGAACTCTACCGTGGAGAGAATTTCCCTGCGGCTGGTTCCGCTCATCAAGGGCAAGGTGTTTGGACAGCTTTTACCCATGTGGGAGGAGATATTAATGCTAGCCAAAGTTGGAGAGCGGGCCTTTCTTACCTTGATGCTGCGGTTTCAGATCGTCAAACACCTTTAGGAGAGTCATTTTCTGGTGATAGTGAATTGTGGATCGCTGATTTCATCTGGAAATGGGCGCCAGAGGGGAATGGCTCGAACCATAACGCACAGATCCAAGGCGAATGGATGGGACGTAAGGAGTCGGGGTTATTTACGGATGTGAATGCACTCACTCATATCTATGATGCTCATCAGGAAGGTTGGTATCTTCAAGGGGTGTATCAGTTTATGCCCCAATGGCGAGTGGGTTTACGTTATGCACAATTGAGCTCAAATAACTTACCCAGTGAATTTGCGAATACGACATTGGATAATTTGAACAGAGATCCCAAAAGAACCAGTTTAATGTTGGATTGGTCTAATAGTGAGGTTAGTCGATTTA
>PCTP01000113.1:10027-10293 GCA_002770795.1 Gammaproteobacteria bacterium CG22_combo_CG10-13_8_21_14_all_40_8
CAAGATAAAACGCAGCCTGAAAGCGATGATGTTTTAACGCTTCAATATATTGCTGCTTTTGGCGCTCATGGCGCCCACAGTTTTTAGGAGATTACAGATGAACTTACAGAATAAATTATTGAATAAGTTAGTGATAGGTGTTTTGTTCATGGCATCTCAAAGTGTAATGGCAAATTTAAATATCTTTACCTGCGAGCCAGAATGGGAATCTTTAGTGAAGGAAATCGGAGGGGATAAAGTTGAAGTATTCTCTGCCACCACTGGAT
>PCTP01000197.1:0-10408 GCA_002770795.1 Gammaproteobacteria bacterium CG22_combo_CG10-13_8_21_14_all_40_8
AGATTTTTCGATGGATTGAGGCGAATAGTCGCTCTATTTAACGAAATTCATCGGAAAATCTGGCCAAACTGGCTTGGCCGCAGTAGATCAGTCTATTCTTGGGCAGGCTCCTAGGAGCCTGTCCAAGAATAGCGATCGTAGCGAGGGCAAGCCTGATTGGCCGCAGTAGATTAGTCTATTCTCGGACAGGCTCCTAGTTTAGCATCAATGTCGATAGTCTATGAATACTCATTTTTAAAATCTTACCGGTGTTCTTATATCGAGTTGCGTTTTTTTAAAAAAAGAACAATGGCTGATATTGACAAAACCAATCTCAAAAAGTTCATTGGTTTAGCATAATTTAACAAAAAAGCCACCAGAGCCAAAAGCCTCTGAAAGAGTTACCTGGTAGTTCATGACAACTAATGACAACTGGGAGCCTGTCCGAGAATAGCGATCGTAGCGAGGGCAATCAGGCTTGGCCACAGTAGATTAGTCTATTCTCGGACTATTCTCGGACAGGATCCTAGGTTACAATTAACTACCTATGCTTTCACACCGCCCTTTCCTTAAATTTTGTTGTTCATCAAATTTAAGAAAGCACCACCCTAAAGATCAACAAACATGACAAATGAATATCAATTCGATGTATTAATTATTGGTTCTGGCGCTGCAGGCCTCAGTACTGCATTAAGACTAGCAGATATTGATGGAAGCATTGCCATCTTAAGTAAAGGCCCTTTACAAGAAGGTTCAACCTTTTATGCTCAAGGCGGGATTGCCGCAGTTCTGGATGATGAGGATTGTATTGATTCCCATGTTGAAGACACTTTAATCGCTGGTGCAGGGCTCTGCAACAAAGAGGCTGTTGAATTTACAGTCACCCACAGCAAACGTTGTATAGACTGGTTAATTGACAAAGGCGTTAATTTCAGCCGTTCTGAAATCAATAAAGAGGACTATCACCTTACTCAGGAAGGCGGCCATAGTCGAAGACGCATTATTCATGCCGCCGATGCAACAGGAAAAGAAGTTGAAACCACTTTAGTTTCTGCGATTAGAGCTTGTGAAAACGTACAGATTTTTGAACATCATACCGCCGTTGATCTACTGACCAGCGACAAACATGCCATAGGCTCAACCCAATGTCATCGTCATTGTTTTGGAGCTTATGTACTCAATTTGGCAACAGAAAAAGTCGAGGTTTTCCGCGCTAGATTTGTGGTTCTAGCAACAGGTGGCGCCAGTAAAGTTTATCAATACACCAGCAATCCAGATATAGCCTCAGGTGATGGCATAGCTATCGCTTGGCGCGCTGGTTGCAGTGTTGCCAATCTTGAATTTAACCAATTTCACCCAACCTGCTTATTTCATCCTGATGCAAAATCTTATTTGATCTCAGAAGCAGTACGTGGTGAAGGTGGTAAATTATTATTACCGGATGGAACTCGCTTTATGGATCGATTTGATCCCAGAGGTGAACTCGCGCCTAGAGATATTGTTGCTCGAGCCATCGATCATGAAATGAAACGCTTAGGTATTCAAAGCGTATTTTTAGATATCAGCCATAAAGAACCAGAATTTATCATGAATCACTTCCCTACCATTTATGCGAAATGCCTGGAATTAGGCATAGATATTACCAAACAAGCTATTCCTGTTGTTCCAGCCGCTCATTACACCTGTGGTGGTATCAAAGTAACGCTAAATGCAGAAACCAATCTCAATCAACTTTATGCCATTGGAGAAGTGTCCTCCACGGGATTACACGGTGCCAACCGTATGGCCAGTAACTCATTGTTAGAATGTTTGGTCTATGCAGAATCAGCCTCCAATCACATCAGAAGTCTCTGGGATAAAGTAGCAGAACCTCTTCAAGCCAGTGTATGGGATTCAAGCCGGGTTAAAGACTCCGACGAAGAAGTGGTGGTCACACATAATTGGCAAGAGCTAAGAAGGTTAATGTGGGACTATGTGGGTATTGTACGAACAGATAAAAGATTACAGCGAGCTCGTCGCAGAATCCAGCTGCTGAAACAAGAAATCACTGAATATTATAGTAATTTCCATATAACCAATGACTTACTAGAGTTAAGAAATCTGGTGGTTGTGGCAGAGTTAATGGTGGAATGTGCCATGAGACGCAAAGAAAGTAGAGGCCTGCACTTTAGCTTAGACTACCCTAATCTTTTAGGTGAGTTTGGTGTTGACACAGTGCTCACTCCCACGCAGGAAAAATCTCACGCACTAACCACACCAACCAACCTTATCTGCGAATAAAACGATTAGTTTTCCAGCTCTAAAAGTTTGGCTTTTAGGCTGGAAAATTGATCTCGTTCTAAAGTCCCACCCAAACGCAACACACAAGGAAGTTGAATCTTCGGATTATCCATTAAACGCCAATTCAAAACCATCAGAACATTAGATAGATAATATTGTTGAGGCATTTGAGCGGGCTTCCATTCGGCTTGATAGAGAATTTCAAAATGATGGTTTAAATAGCGAATGCCTTGAATCGCAAATTTAGGATGACGAAAACAATGCTGTCGAAGAAATCCAAAAGCCCAAAATACACAAAAAATATTTAAAATAAACAGAATGGCTAAGTTTTGTCGCTCATGCGTGGTCAACAAAAACAAAACCAATAACCAGCTAAATGGCCAAATAGATAACAACTTATCAGGTTTTAACACCCAAACATCCATAGCTATCCCTGTGCAAACAACCTAATCTCGTTGGCTAAATCTTGAAATTTATCTGGTGCCACCGTATATTTCATCAGCCAGGCAAATATATCGGGATCAGACTCTTCCAAAAAAATCACAAAATGTTGCTTCTGAGCCAGATCCATTGAATGATATTTCGCAGCACAAAAAGGCCCTAAAAACACATCAAGTTCTAACATGCCACGACGACATTGATAGCGAACTCTTGCGGGATCCAGTAATTTTTGTTGCTCAGATTGATCAGTAACCATTGGTCTTATCCAGATCTCTGTTAAAATGTATACTTATTCTACTTTGCCAATAGATATTATACAAATGACAATCTCAGTTTGGGCTGATATCAGCCACAACCATCAAGCCACCTGGATCAATGAGACATTAGTTTTTCAATCTGTCGAAGGTGACTTACATCAAACAGCGGGACTTTTCGCACTCCCCCATTTATCTGTTCTCCAAATCATGGGGGAAGATGCTGAAAAATTCCTACAAGGTCAATTAAGCTGTGATGTTAAACAAATTAGCCAAACTGTTTCCAGCTTAGGTTGCTGTTGTACCCCCAAAGGCCGTATAATCGCCATTTTCCGCATCATAAAAATAGCAGAACAGGCTTATGCATTGATTATAGAAAAGGAAATAGAAACTCATTTAATACAACATTTATCTAAATACATCCCCTTTTTCAAAGCGAAAATTATCCCGTCGACCTCTGACAACCAACCCATTTCGTGGTGTTGTTTGGGACTATCAAAGCAAGCACCAGAAGGATTTGACACCACCTCTACAGCCGTTAATCAGGCCATTGTGAGAGAAGACACTATCTGTATCCGCCTTCCTTCAGAACGATTCTTAATAGTGACGCCTTCAAAAAATTTAAACAACTTGTGGGAACAGAACCAAAATAATCGTCTACTCGCTTCAACAACAGATTGGCGTTATCTAGATATAGAAGATAAAATTCCCACTGTGTTGCTAGAGGCTAAAGAACAATTTGTGCCTCATGATGTGGGTTTAAACCAAGTGGGGGGCATCAGCTTTAGTAAGGGTTGTTATACAGGACAAGAAATCATTGCCAGAATGGAGTACCGTGGCACGCTAAAACAACATGCCGTGGCTATTACACATGCTCCATTACTACCTTTTATGCCAGCAGAAACCATTAATATTGAAACTGAAGGCCATAGCCATTCTATTGGACGAATGATTTACAGCAGCACAAACTCGGCAGGCCAAAACATTGCACTTGTTTGTTTAAAAGATTCTTTTAAACAAAACCATCAATTTCTACCGAACGCAAAAATAACGTCTATAATCTAAAGTATGAACATAATAATCATTCACCAATTATTCATTTAGAAAATAAGCCACGGAGAATTTGTAATGAGTTTAGAAGACGACTTTTTTCACGAAATGTTGGATGCTGTAAAAAATGATAGGCTCACTTTACCCACCCTACCTGAAGTTGCTTTGAGAATAAGGGATGCAGTAAACAACCCTATGGTATCAGCTGGAGCATTGGCTGATGTCATTTCCAGCGATGCAGCCATGGCTGCAAGATTAGTCAAAGTTTCAAATTCTCCTTTATTAAGAGGCAGAATTGTCGTGGACAACCTGAAAATGGCCATTACCCGCTTAGGTATTACTTTTGTTAGAAACCTAGCTACAGGCCTTGCCATGGAACAAATGTTTCAAGCCACCAGTGAAGTCATCGACAAAAAATTGCGTCGCTCTTGGGAGCACAGCATTGAAGTTGGCTCAATTTGCCACGTATTTGCCGCTCATTACGGCAGCTTAAAACCCGATCAAGCCACATTAGCAGGCTTAACCCACGAAATTGGCCTGTTACCTATTTTAGCCTTAGCTGAAGAAACCCCAGAACTACTCGAAGATGAAGATGTTTTAGATCGCCTAATCAGCAGGTTACATCCAAAAATCGGCGGAATTATTCTCAGAGCTTGGGATTTCCCAGAAGAATTAGCTATCGTGCCAGAAGCCTATTTAGATTTCACCAGAAACTCCGGTGGCCAACCAGATTATGGCGATCTAGTCACCGTCAGCAACCTACAAACCTATATAGGAAAAGATCACCCCTTAGCAAGACTCGATTGGTCAACCATTCCAGCCTTTGAAAAACTAGGGATCTCGACAGATTTAGATGAAAATGTGGGTGAAGAATTCCAAGAACAGGTGGCCGATGCTATTCAGATGTTGTCTTAGATTTTTTTGTAAAGAAAAAGAAAAACAAATGGTCATTCACTTCAATCTTGTTTTTGAACTGTAAAATATATTTCTTTTTGACTGTGACTGACCTGTTTATCCTTGCAAGATCTTGCCCCCCCTACAATATTTCCCGTGAAATCCTGGATTTAGAGCCAAATTAACAGAACCTTAACTTAAGTTGAACGGAGCAGGAGCAACTTTCAACGCACCTTAAAGAATCCAAAATCTTCAAGGGAAGCCGAAGGCCAATATTGTCGGGAGCGTTTACTTTTGGCTCTGTTCTCTTTAGTGTTAAAGAAAATAAACCCGCCCAAAGGCGGAAGCTTTTCACTTCAATTGCCACTAACTTTTTCATAACAAGCTAGCTATCAAAACTTGATTAAATCCTTGAGAATCCCATGCAAAAGAACCACAAAGCCGCCCATTTCAACAATCAAAGGTATATCTCTGGCTCAACATCCATTATTTAGGTAAAATACACAAAATTTACATCAAACCGTTGCCATGAGTTCACTTCCTGAGAACCCCAGTCAATCCCCTTGTATTGGTACTTGCAGCACTGCTGCTGGGGATGACGTTTGTAAGGGTTGTTTACGCACCTTTGATGAGGTGATTCAATGGCACTGTTTAACTGATGAAGAAAAAATTAAGATTAATCAGCGTATCCTTAAAGAAAAAGCACTAAAACAGTCTAATTCTTTGCAGAAGTAGGCAAAAATTCTTGGGAACTGACAAAATTATTCAGAATTATATAAAAATTTAGCCTATTGGAGATAACAGAGCATGAGCATTTTATCTGTCACAGAAGCCCTAGCGGGGCGTGTCGCTGCGGGTTCTCAGATCACATTAAAGGGTTGGGTTCGGACTCGCCGTGATTCTAAGGCAGGATTTTCCTTCGTGGCACTTCATGATGGTTCTTGTTTTGATCCTATTCAAATCGTTGTTCCCAATACTGTGGAAAATTACGAAAACGAAGTCAAACAGTTAACCAGTGGTTGTTCTATTGAGATTGAAGGAATATTAGTGGAGTCTCAAGGCAAAGGTCAGAAGTTTGAAGTGCAATGTGACCAACTGCTTGTTTTAGGTTGGGTGGAAGATCCTGATACCTACCCTATTCAGCCAAAACCACACAGCATGGAGTTTTTGCGTGAGGTGGCCCATTTGCGTCCGCGCACAAATATTATTGGTGCAGTCACTCGTGTTCGTAACTGTCTTTCTCAAGCGATTCACCGTTTCTTCCATGAAAATGGATATTGCTGGATCAGTACCCCGATTATCACCGCCAGTGATGCAGAAGGTGCGGGTGAAATGTTTAGGGTCAGTACCCTCGATCTCAATAATTTACCCAGAACGGCTCAGGGCAATGTGGATTTTTCAGAAGATTTTTTCGGTAAAGAAACTTTTTTAACCGTGAGTGGACAATTAAACGTCGAAGCTTATTGTTTGGCCATGTCTAAGGTGTATACCTTTGGCCCGACCTTCCGAGCAGAGAACTCCAACACCAGTCGCCATTTGGCTGAGTTTTGGATGGTAGAGCCTGAGGTGGCTTTTGCCGATTTGGCTCAAACAGCTCAACTCGCTGAAGATATGTTTAAGTACATGGCCAAAGCAGTTTTGGATGAAAGAGAAGATGATATGGCTTTCTTCCAACAGCGCGTAGATAAGGATTGTTTAAATAGATTGGAACTGATTGTAAACGCTAAGTTCGAACGCATGGATTACACCGATGCCATTAAAATTTTACAAAATTGTGGTCAAAAATTTGAATACCCTGTGGAATGGGGGACAGACTTACAATCTGAACACGAGCGCTATCTCGCAGAAACTCATGTGGGTCGCCCAGTGATTTTACAAAACTATCCCAAGGATATTAAAGCTTTCTACATGCGATTAAATGATGATGATAAAACTGTCGCTTGTATGGATGTGCTTGCACCCGGTATTGGTGAAATTATCGGTGGTAGCCAAAGAGAGGAGCGTTTAGATGTTTTAGATCGACGAATGATCGAAATGCATTTAAACCCCAATGACTATAACTGGTATCGCGATCTACGCCGTTATGGCACTGTGCCTCATTCTGGTTATGGACTGGGTTTTGAACGTGCCGTTTCATATTTCACTGGCGTGAATAACGTGAGAGATGTAATTGCTTATCCTCGTTCTAGGCGCAATGCAGATTTTTAATCTATACTACTATTAAATAGAAAAAATATTTATTTAAATTCGTTCAGTTAGGAACCTAAACATGCATGAAAAAACATTAAAAGGCATATACGTCAGCACTGCGGGTAAGTTTCTTCAAGACTTAGATAATTTGCCCAATGCTTCGTCAAAGAGTGTCAAATTAGAACAAAAAAAATATCAAGATTTGGGTAAAAAAAGAGACGAAAAAGTTGAGGAAACAGCGCCCACTAAGATTTGGAGAGGTTTCTAAAAAAAATTAGCCCCCTGCTACTTAAAAATACACCATTTTAAAAGTAGCAGGTTGCGCATTTTTATTTTTCGGTTAAACCGATTTGCAAATAATTGCTCCAATCATCGGTGGATTTAGGTAATAGTGCCTGCTGTTTGGCTGCGCCTAAATAAATAAAACCCACAATAGTTTCTGCGCTTTGCACTGCTAAAGCAGATTTTACAATCTGGCTGTTACAGGCACTCCCCGTTCTCCAATAGGCTCCCAACCCCATTGAGAATGCGGCCAACAATAGGTTTTGTACCGCAGCAGCCGTTGCCATTTGTTGTTCTAATACCGGCACTTTTGGATTTTCTATATTACGACTAATAGCGACTAAAATAGCTGGTGCTCGATAAGGTTTTTGAGCCATTTTAGTTCTTTTAAAATCAGGCAATGCGGGATCTTCACTTTCGGCCATTTTGACCAACGCCTCAGACAAACGCTCTCTATGCTCATTCTCTAGATAAAGAAAGCGCCATGGACGTAAGTTACCATGATCTGCTGCTCTAGAAGCGCAACGGACTAACATCTCCAACTGTTGCGAGTTTGGTGCGGGGGAATCTAATAAGGGCGATGAGCGGCGTTTAAGAATGGCATCAATAATGGGGTTTTGCATGGATTTGACCAAGAAAATTAAATTAAGTAGCAATATCTTATCAGATTAAAAAATAAATTTTTCAGATACTCAGATCATTATTAGATATTTTTATCGTTACCACGCATAATTATACCCGTTCTACCAGAGAAGACAAAGGGTGAGTTTCATTGCAAATTAATTCTGAAAATATGACACTATCATGGCGTGACAGGATTCGCTGGTTTTTTGCGACCATTTTAATTCGTCTCAAAAAAATTAACCGTGTCGATGTGAGCGCCTCTGAAATGAATCACTTAATGGGTAAATATCTCCCCCAATCTTACCAATTTGATATTCCCAGTGGTTCAGGGCAGCTGAGTATTCTTCAGGCAACGCTTTCTATTTCTCAGTCTGAACCTGTTTTCAATATTGAACTCTATGGTAGTTTTGAGGCTAAAATCCGTCAAAAAACCTTCTATCGTACCCATTTGCATGTTTTTATCAGTACTAAGCCTGTTTACCATGCCGATAAAGAACTTATCCAACTGATTGACCTTAAGATCATTGATATTGTGTTGGTGGACGATGAGTTTGCTCTCATGAAAGATACCAGAGCACTCATGGGGAAACTTGTGCCCTCTTCCTTTAAGAGCCTATTTTCAGTAACCTTAAAAACTGGTCTTGGCATAGTTAACAGCACCAGCAACTCGGATCTGGTTCAATATTTATCCCTGTATCTCACTGGTAATCGACAATTAATTATTGATTACCACCGCCATCAAATCGAAAATAAATTAAGCCAATTAGCCAAGAATGATAGCTTTTGCTACAAACTCAACCCAATGGATTTTGAAGAAAGGTTATTTGCTCAATATGGCCAATCCATTGAGATAGAAGATGGTATTCTTTATTTTGTTTTTAACAAAGCATAGGGTTATTTGGCTGTAAGTCCTTCATCGACATGCTCATCAACCATCTCATCCACTATCTCATCATCTATCATGGTGTCATCTTCATTAGTTTGTTGAATTTCGCCTAAATCATCTGTGGTGAGATCGGGATTATCAATACAGTTTTCTAATAAATCCATGGCTTCATTAAAATATTGAGCCAAGGGTTCTAATGACTTTATATCTCTATCACAACAAACAATACCAATGTTTGCGACTGAGTCATAAGTCAGTAGCGTAATATTGACACCGCCTCCTGGGGTAATGGTAGAGATAGGATAAACCGCTTTGAGTTTGGCATCTTTTAAATAGCGTTGTTCTTTTGGGCCTGGAATATTAGAAACTAAGATATTCGCAATGGGACGTACCCAATCAGAAATATGCAGTAATTCATAAATCAAAGAAAATGATTGAATAATCACCGTGTAATAACTAAAAGCGGCAGGATGAGATTTTTTAGCGGCGCGTTTCACAATTCGGTGATTTTCAATGATTTGGCGTAATCGAATAAAGGGATCATGTTGGCCATGAGCCAGCTCTACTGGCACAATAGCAATTTTATTTCCACTAGATTCATCCCCTGGTTTTCTCATATTAATCGGCATATTGGTAAATAGTGCTTGTTCGAAAACTTGCCCATGATCTTTAAGAAAACGATGTACACCAATATCAAAACAACACAGCAATATTTCATTGACAGTGGCTCTCAGTTTTCTTGATAGCGCTTGAATGCGATCAAATGAAATATCCGTTGTGGAAACCACTCTACCAGCCTTCACTTGCCCAGTTAAAATGGTTTTGGTGCCTGTGAATGGTACTGGCATATAGACTTTGTTGATCCCAAGGAGTTTGATCAATATTCTAAATAAGATCCACATAATATCTTTGATGATAATGAAAAAATACCAGATAGATAAGAAGGAAGACTTAAAACGATTCACCTTCCTTTTAGTTTTAGGTTTTTGTTGCTTGGTCCATATAGGCACAAAGCCTTCTTTTTTGCAGTCCACCGAATAGGAATCTTGAAACCAACGCACTAAGGTTGCGCCATCACCATACATATGATGGATCTTGATATAAATCGCAAAATCCCTGCCTTCTCGTCCTTCAATAACATGAAACTGCCAAAGGGGTTTCTTTGTGGCTAAACGAGGCTCATGCAGTCTTGCTGTGAGCTTATGTAACTCATCACGATTTTCTACATTATCCACCAGATGATATTGAACATGATAATCCATATCCAATTGCGCAGTAGGTTTCAACCTGAATGGAAATCCTAGAATCGAACTCACGACAGTATTAAAAGGTGTAACGCCTTCAGAAAAGCTTTTAAGCTCAGCCACAAGATCTGTGAGGTATTGGCTAGTTGCATCCTCTGGCAATTGCAATATTTGTAAACTGGCTACGTGTTTAGGATTATTATCCGTTTCCGTTAGCCAAAAAGCCTTATCAAGAAAGGTGAGTTTTTTAGGCACAGTTTTATCCTTGGAAAATGTCAATATCT
>PCTP01000197.1:10420-18452 GCA_002770795.1 Gammaproteobacteria bacterium CG22_combo_CG10-13_8_21_14_all_40_8
TCACATTCAAATAAGGTGCTAAAGCAAATAAGATACTTGCTAAACTACTCTGTATATACTGTCCTTGGTTAATATCATCACCCATTAATAGATGATGATTGGTCGCTTGTGTTGTTATCATAGAAATAAGATCAACTATATACTTTTGCTGTTCCAATTTTGTGACCAAATCACCTTGAACAATAAATTGATTAATCACCTGTCCAATGACCTTATCCTTTTCTTTTAATAATTGCCGGACTCCATGGGCAAGTTCAGGAAAAGATTCGATCAGATCGGCGGTGTTTCTGTATAAAAACCGATAATGATGTGAGCATTCGAAAATCAAAAATAAATAATAAAAGAACTCTTCTACTGTCAACTGATGTTCTGATGGCGCTTGTAGTATTTTACGCAGTTGCAGTCGATAACGTTCAAACAAAGCTTTGACTAAAATCTCTTTGCCTTTAAAGTGATAGTATAGATTACCGGGGCTGATATCTAATTCAAGGGCTATATCCACAGAACTGACTTGGCTGGCACCTTGCCGATTAAAGAGATCTAGGGCTACTAATAAAATTCGATCCGCTGTTTTCATTTTTGCATCGTCTCTTTTTCACTTATTTTGTTGACACTCCGGAACATTCGAAATGCTCAGGGGTATCTATTATTCCTAAAAAATTCACTTCCTACTTAACTTCTGTATGATGAGTAAGCATGAGTATAATAAGTTCGGGTATAATAACTATAGTCGATAATTTCAATGTACATGCTTGGTTTGAGGAGAAAATACATGATTAGAGTCTTATTCAATAAAAAAGGTGGCGTAGGAAAATCGAGCCTCACGGTTAATTTAGCGGCGATTGCTGCAAATAATGGATTAAAAACGCTGATTATTGATCTCGACACTCAATGCAATTCTACACAGTACTTAGATCTTTTGCAGGAAAATCAAGAGAATACCATTTTTGAATTGTTTGACCAAACCATTAGTTTTCACATCAAACGAAAAGATACCTTTGAGTTTTGCCATAAGACCCAACAACCCAATCTATTTATCATTCCAGGCTCATGTAATTTGGCAGAATTAGAGTCAAAACTAGATAGTCGCCATAAAATCTATAAATTAAGAGAATCGTTACAGCAGCTCAAACCTCATTTTGACAGGATCTATATTGATACCCCACCAGCACTCAATTTTTACACCTTATCAGCACTGATCGGCGCAGACAGCTGCATAATCCCTATAGATTGCGATGATTTTTCTCGTCAAGGCCTTTACAGTTTACAGCTAGAAATTGAAGAAATTAAACAAGATCATAATGAAAAGCTTAAAATAGAAGGTATTATCGCCAATCAATTTATGGCTCAGGCTAAGCTACCATTACAAATTATTGATGAATTAAAAAAGGAACAGTTTTATGTTTTGAACACATTCATCCCTCAATCCATAAAAATGAAGGAGTCCCATCAGAAAAAGAAACCCTTAATTAACTACGCGCCTAAACATAAACTCACACAGGCTTTAGTTGCATTGCATCAGGAGTTAGAAGCTCAATAAATTAATCCCGTAGCTTAACATCAAACTACAGACAAAGTTGGCAGCTATTTTCATTCTCTAAATGTAAGTTAAGTTCTATCCCTTGTTTTTCAAAATATCGAGGTCACCAAGCTTATCCTAAGCCGTTTCTGTTAAGTCGTTTTTTATTCAATAACTGATTATTTACAATAGACTTTTGCATATTTTCTAAAAATGTGACCAATTCAGAGTTCTTTGGTACATCTAAATAAGCAAGTTCTGTAAGATCAGAAATAGAAGAGATAAAATTATTCTGTTCATGTGCCGTCGAGCCGATGAAATTATCATCAGTTGGATTTATTATTGCACATTTTTTCAAGTGGCTACCCTAACGCGTCGGTAAATCAAGATTCATAAAGAGTTGCTGGATAGATTCATCATCACTACATTTAGCTGCCTCAATTACTAAACTTTTAGTGAGATGAGGTGCGAATAACTCAATAAATTGAAACATATAATCTCTGAAAAATATATTTTTATGAAATCCTATATTAGCAATGTTGGGTTCAAATAAATGACTGGCTTCAATACCGACCAACTCTTTATCAAATTCAGCGTTATAGGCCATGGAGGCAATAATCCCAACGCCTAACCCTAAGCGTACATAGGTTTTTATCACATCCGCATCTGTAGCAGAAAATATCACATTAGGCGTGAGACGTTTCTTACTAAAAGCTTTATCCAGCTTTGAACGTCCTGTAAATCCATAGACATAGGTAATTAATGGATATTGCGCCAGCTGTTCAATGCTAATTTGTTCAGATTTCGCTAAAGGGTGGTCTTTTGGCACAACGATACAACGGTTCCACAAATAACAAGGGAGCATCAGTAAGTTATTGAAATGTTGTAACTGATCCGTGGCAATGGCAATATCCACCTCCCCATTCGCAACAAACTCAGCAATTTGTTTGGGTGTACCTTGATGCATTTGTAAGCTCACATTGGGATACTTGTTGATAAAAGACTTAATCACCTCAGGTAGCACAAAACGAGCTTGAGTATGTGTGGTGCCTATTCTAAGCACGCCTTTATCTGGACTGGCAAATTCATGGGCGATTGCTTTGATACTTTCAGTTTGTTGTAAAATCTTTTCAGCAATCCGTAAAATATTTTCTCCAGGCGGGGTAATATCAATTAGATGCTTGCCACTTCGACTAAATATTTGCACCCCCAACTCCTCTTCCAACATCCTGATTTGTTTGCTAATACCCGGTTGTGAAGTAAACAAAGATTCAGCCGTTGCAGATACATTTAAGCCATGTTTTTTTACTGCACAGATATATTTAAGTTGTTGAAGTTTCATGTGGTATTCCTATCGAGCTCTCAAAAGATTCACTGGCATTTCATTTAGTTTTGTTACTAATACCATGAGGAACATGACCCGCCGCTACATGCTCACGCGCACTATCACAATGACCTAATTGATCATCAAAAAAAACATCCGCCCCAAATGCTTCCAGAAAGGCGCCTTTACTTAACCCGCCCAAAAATAGGGCTTGATCGATCCGAATATTCCAACTTCTTAAGGTGCGAATCACTCTTTCGTGTGTGGGTGCAGAACGAGCAGTAACTAACGCCGTCTTTATAGGGCAATTATCGTGAGTATACTGGTGCTGAATATGATGCAAAATAGCGAGGAAAGATTTAAAAGGTCCACCGGGCAAGGGTTGTTTTGCGGCATTTTTTTCACTTTGAGTAAAAGCCTCTAAGCCTTGTTCTTGATATATTTTTTCCGCATCATCGGAAAACAAAACCGCATCTCCATCAAAGGCAAAACGAATTTCATCAGAAAAATCCGTCTTCTTCGCGGGAGCCACAATGGTTGCAGCTGCCACACCCTCTTCTATTGCCTTTCGAACATCGCCGCCATTAGTCGATAAAAATAAATGTGAATTGAATTTTTTAACGTAACGATAAGGGGAATCACCACTGGTAAATGCTGCTCTAGTGATCCTTAAATTATGTTTTTCGATTGAGTTGAAAATTCTCAACCCTGTATCAGCACTATTGCGTGAAAGTAGAATCACCTCCACCAAAGGGTCACCCTGCTCAGATCGCAAGTTAAGCAGTTTTTTAACCAAGGGGAATGCAGGGCCAGGGTCTAAAATTTCATCTTCATGTTGAATTTGATATTCAGAATAACGCTTTACACCTTGATTTATATAGATATCATGGCTTTCCTCTAGATCAAATAAAGCCATTGAAGAGATAGCGATGACTAAATTTTGGGGCTCCGTGCCATTTTTGACTACTTTGATTGCCGGTTCATTTGACATTAACTTTTTTACTCCATAAGCACTACATTCTAACAATCAACCTAAGCTACTTGTATATGAGTCAAAAAAAAGACTTATCGACTATATAATAGACTAAATTTGTCAATTTATTCAAAAAATCAATGAGATAAGTTTTTCTTTTAAAATTTCCGTCTATACTTAGATTAAAATTGTCTGGGAGAAAGATCTATTTATGTCTCAATTGCTCCGAAATTCAAAAATTTTAATTGTTGATGATTTTGCCGAGTTTCGTATCTCGATAAAATTTATGCTGCAAGAGCTGGGCGCTCAAATGGTTAGTCAAGCCAACAATGCCAGAGAAGCTATCAACCTATGTAAAAACTCTCGTTTTGATGTGGTCTTTTGTGATTATAATTTGGGCGACGGTCAAGATGGTCAGCAAATATTAGAGGAACTCAATTTACGCGGTCTTATTTCTGTCGCCACCCTATTTTTGATGGTAACAGCTGAAACTAGTAGCTCTCAAGTATTAGGTGCTTTAGAGTATCAGCCAGATGCCTATATTACCAAACCTTTTACTCGCCAACAATTAGAGCAACGTCTTAGAAGATTATTGGCAAGGAATGCGGTACTTAAACCCATTCACGACGCCATGTTACAAGAAAGCTATCTTAAAGCCATCATGGCTTGTGAGGCGGTTATTGAACAATACCCCGCAGTAAGATTTGCTACTTTAAGGTTAAAAGCAGAATGTCTGGAAAAATCCAATCAAATAGATGAAGCACTCAATCTATATAATAGGGTCGTCGAAGAACAACCTTTACTTTGGGCAATGGTAGGATTAGGTAGAATAAGCTTCAAAAAGAAAGACTATCAAAACTCGTTAACCTATTTTAAAGAAACGCTTCAGGAGTTTCCCTCTCAAGCAACAGTACTGGATTGGATAGCTAAATGCCATTCCGCAATGGGTATGAATGTTGAAGCAGAAAATCAACTCAAAGATGCCATTGGCATTTCTCCTAAAAATGTTCGCAGACAAAGTTTGTTAGGAGAAGTCGCTCAGACTCTGGGTCATTTTGAGTTAGCTCATAAAGCCTATGGTAAAGCCATTAAAGAAGGTGCATATTCTTGTATTATAGATGCTAGCCATTATCAACATTACTTTGATATCACCGCAGAGCTAGTGATGGAAAAGCAAGGGAAAGATTTGATGAGACTGCTTGAAGATACTGAACTCTGCTACAAACGAGTAGAGTCAATGCACGCAAAAGATGCGGCAAAATTGGCCTGTGTTCAAGCCTCAGTTGCCAAACTCTATCAGAATGCAGACAAGGAATCCCAAACCAGTAAATATGTTAGTAAATTGGCCAAAACCTTAGACCGACCCAATTGTGAAATCGACAATGAAACCTACCAGCATATTGAAAATGCCCTTAAAGTAGTGGCTCAAAATGAAAAATTTTCATCGTCCCTTAAACAGTTACATGATGATCTAGACCTTAAAAAACAAGTCTATGAGGAGACACTACCAGAAGAAGATAACCATTCTGACAGTGAAACAGTCGATGCCAGATTACTTAATCGTGAAGGTATGCAGCTGGCCAAGGCCAAAAGAGAACTGGAAGCCCTTCAGAAATATAATCAGGCCATCGCTATAGAGCCTGAAAACTTTGGTTATCGACTGAATGCGGTACAGGTCATCGCCGAAAATAAAATGCTGATGAATAACGCCAAATATTATCAAGAAGCCAAGGAGCATTTGCAAATGCTTGGAGACACCATGGACCAAGACGACGAACGTTGGAAAAGATATGAAGCGTTAAAAGAGAAATTAGAAAATGCCTGATATTCAAAGTACACCTGAAAAAAGCATCTTTGAAACAGTTTTAGCCTCAACCATCCATGATATGAAAAACTCTCTTGGGTTATTAATGGGGCAGCTGGACTCTATTACCAATATGCTGGATGAAACCAGAAAAGATCATCATCTGGCCTTATCTTCCGTTCGATATGAAACATCCCGTTTAAATCTATCGTTAATGCAATTACTAACCCTATATAAACTGGATAAAAAACAACTTCATGTTGCCATTGGTGAGGTAGAGGTTATTGAATTTATTGAAGATTGTATTGCAGCTTTTATACCTCTTGCTGAATCTAAAAACATCGCACTCAACATTGAATGTGATGAAGAGTTAATCTGGTTTTTTGACAAAAATCTAACGGGTATCGCAATCAACAACATTATCGGTAATTG
Source organism: Gammaproteobacteria bacterium CG22_combo_CG10-13_8_21_14_all_40_8 (assembly GCA_002770795.1). Classification (GTDB taxonomy): domain Bacteria; phylum Pseudomonadota; class Gammaproteobacteria; order Enterobacterales; genus 21-14-all-40-8. The sequence goes on from PCTP01000197.1 coordinate 16,473, forward strand.
TATACGCTATACTAAAACCAAGGTGCTGGTAACAGCCTATTTATGCGAACAAATGTTAAACTTTGAGATTATTGATGATGGCGTTGGATATCCGGAAGACATGCTCAATGAACAAGGTAATTTCATTAAGTCAGTAAATCAATCCACAGGGAGTACCGGACTCGGATTATTTTTTACTGAGACAGTGGCAAATTTACACCATCGAAAAGGAAGAACTGGCTCAATTGCTTTAGAAAATACAGAGAATGGTGGTGGATTATTCAGACTTTTATTGCCCTAATAGTCATTATTTAAAACAAACAAGTATCGGGCTAGCCTGATTCTACATGAACTCTATAGTGAAGATCTTATTATGAATATAGCTCTTGCCATATCTGCCATTATAACTTTGTTAATTATCGCTGTCGTTGCGTCCAGTATTATTCAAAAACGGGAGCGCATTGCTGCCGAAAAGAGACAGTTAGCAGCAAGGTATTATCAAAGAGCACAAAATGCTCAAACCATGTCAGAACTATTACGTTCAATACCCTTACATCCCGATATCAGCACCTACCTATTAAAATTAACCACCGATAGTTTAAAACATGTAAAGGCTATTTGGCCAAAGCAGGTCAATATTGATGACGAAATTGAAAGAGCAATTGCAAGGCAAGATGGCTATAAACCAACGCCTCCTAAACCCATTCCTCTCCCCATAGATGAGAAATCTTTAGCGGCTTTAGTGTATAAAATTCGTCAATTAAACAATTATTTGAAATCTTTAGTCGATAACGCCTGTTTAGCAGAATACCAATTTGAAAAATGGAATCAGATTTTATTTAAAGCCACATCACGTCTTGAGATAGAAGGCTCATTGAGACTCGCAGCCCGCGCGGTTGAGTCAAATCATGCTGGGACAGCAAGAAACTATTTTGAATATGTCAAAGCCAAATTAGAGGCTTATCCACTCGAGTTGCCCTACAAACAGGCACAACTCGCTGTACTACAAGAGATGTCTGCCGATTTGGACGCTAAACAAAAACAGATTGATCACGAAGAAGGTATCCATCAAGATGAGGATAACATCATCGATGATAATGACGGATTATTCCAAGAAAAGAAAAAATGGTAATATTTCTTCTTTTCTCCTAAAATCTATCCCTATAATTCCAAGTGCAGTAATTTTGTTCTTCTGGAAGAAAGCATAGCTTGATGATAGAACTCAAAAGATTCCCGATGAAATAAGGTTTTCAATCTAGACTCCGAAGTGGAGGCCCTTTTTAAGATGTTGCTGTTTAAGATCTCCAGCAAGCCTTGACGATTATTACAGACTAAAATCATATCGCATCCCGCCTCTTGAGCTAATAGCGCACGATTGGGAAAATCTCCAAAGGCTGCCGCTCCTTCCATACTCAGATCATCACTAAAAACAACGCCATCAAAATTCAATTTATCCCTTAATTGATGCTGAATCCAAAAAGGGGAAAATCCCGCTGGTTTTTCCTGATCAAATTCAGTATATAAAACATGAGCAGGCATAATCCCTTGTAACTTAGGCATAAGAGCTTTAAAAACTTGCAAATCTTCTAGGATAACGGACTCTTTACGAGAATCAAGTGGCAGCTCAAGATGGCTGTCCTGACAAACTCCACCATGACCCGGAAAATGTTTACCAATAGCAGGCATTTGAAGCTCTGCCATTCCTTCCATAAAGTAGGCCGCTAAATCCATAACTTCTGCTGCTGTATGAGCAAAGGCCCTATCGCCAATAATTTTGCTATTGTTGCGATCAATGTCTAAAACTGGGGCAAAACTAATATCTACACCACACCATTTCATTTCAAGAGCCATAAGCCAGCCAAGCTCTTGTGCTAAGTGTTGCGCAGAAAGGTTATTTTTTTGGGCTAAATGCTTTAATTCACCCATTGCAGGTAGACGAGTCACACCATTTTTAAAGCGTTGTACTCGCCCTCCTTCTTGATCGACGGCGATAACAATCTC
>PCTP01000197.1:18470-24206 GCA_002770795.1 Gammaproteobacteria bacterium CG22_combo_CG10-13_8_21_14_all_40_8
GCGATAACAATCTCAGGGTTAATCACTTTTATGGTATCGGTAAGAACGCGGCATTGCTCGGGATCGAGATAATTACGACTAAATAAAATAACACCGCCAATCAAGGGATTTTGTAGCAGGCATTGTTCTTCAAGTGTGAGCGTACAGCCCTCTAAATCCATCATTAATGGACCAGTCATAACCACATATCTCCAAATTAAAGGGTGAATTTTTTTAAGTTGATACTAAAAAGCCGTGAAAATCACGGCTTTTTGTCATAGTAGTTGTACTTACCAACCGGTAATATCTTTAACAGCTTGTCCAAGATCTGCTGGTGAGCGTACTGTTTTAACACCAGCCGCTTCAAGCGCAGCAAACTTCTCAGCCGCTGTGCCCTTTCCACCAGAGATAATAGCACCAGCATGTCCCATTCTTTTACCAGAAGGCGCAGTCACGCCAGCGATATAAGAAACTACCGGTTTAGTCACATGATCTTTAATGAACTGTGCAGCCGCTTCCTCAGCAGAACCGCCAATCTCACCAACCATAATAATGGCTTCGGTTTGTGGATCATTCTGGAATAAGGTTAAAGCATCAATAAAGTTAGTGCCATTGATCGGATCACCACCTATTCCAATACAGGTACTCTGTCCAAAACCAAAATCTGTGGTCTGTTTGACCGCTTCGTAAGTTAAAGTGCCTGAACGTGACACAATACCTACCTTTCCTGGCAAGTGAATATGTCCTGGCATAATACCAATTTTACATTCGCCTGGTGTGATAATACCTGGGCAATTAGGGCCAATTAAGCGGGAATCGGTTTGATCGATATAAGCTTTTACTTGGAGCATATCAAGTTGTGGAATGCCCTCAGTGATACAAACAATCAGTTTAATTCCAGCATCTGCAGCTTCGATGATCGAGTCTTTACAAAATGGAGCTGGTACATAAATAACCGTTGCATCAGGTTGTACAGCTTCTACAGCTTCTCTCACTGTATCAAATACTGGCAATCCAAGATGAGTAGTTCCGCCTTTTCCTGGCGTGACACCACCGACCATTTTTGTACCGTATTCAATGGATTGTTCGCAATGCAATGTGCCTTGCTTTCCAGTAAAGCCCTGACAAATAACTCTTGTTTCTTTATTGATTAATACGCTCATTGATTATTCTCCAACCTTGGCGACTATTTTCTTGGCAGCGTCTGTAAGACCTACTGCAGGCGTGAGGTTTAAACCACTCTCAGCTAATTTTTGAGCACCAAGTTGTGCATTATTACCTTCTAAACGAACGACAACAGGAATGGTGATACCCACTTCCTTCACAGCAGCAATAATACCATCCGCAATTAAATCACAGCGCACGATACCACCGAAAATATTCACCAAAATACCTTTCACACTGGTATCAGACAAAATGATTTTGAAGGCCTCGGCAACACGTTCTTTCGTCGCACCACCGCCAACATCGAGGAAGTTGGCAGGTTGGCCACCGTGCAACTTGATAATATCCATGGTTGCCATGGCAAGACCCGCACCATTCACCATACAGCCTATATCACCTTCTAGCGCAATATAGTTTAATTCCCATTCAGCCGCTCTTAATTCACGCGCATCTTCTTGGGTGGCATCATGCATTTCACGCAATTCTGGATGACGGAAAAGTGCATTGTCATCAATATTCATTTTGGCATCTAGGCACAATAAGTCACCTTGTTTAGTCACCACCAAAGGATTAATTTCAACCAAGCTCAAGTCTTTGGCAATAATAAGTTGTCCCAAGCCCATTAAAAGTTTGGTGAATTGCTTAATTTGATTTCCTTCAAGTTTTAAAGCAAAAGCTATATCGCGACATTGATAAGGTAGAACACCCGTCATTGGATTCACAACAACTTTAACAATTTTTTCTGGTGTTTCTTCAGCAACTTTTTCAATCTCTACGCCGCCTTCTGTAGATGCCATGATAACGACTCGTTGAGTCTCACGATCAATAACTGCACCAACATAGAGTTCACGATCAATATCACAAGGCGCTTCGATTAAAACGCGGTGGATAGGCAGGCCTTTCTCATCTGTCTGTGGGGTCACTAAATTGGTGCCAAGCATCGATTTAACGGCTTCAGCCAGTTCATTTCTAGAACTAACAATCTTAACTCCACCGCCTTTACCACGACCACCAGCATACACCTGAGCTTTCACAACCCATTTATTAGAGGCAATTGAATCCGCCGCAACTAGGGCTTCATCAACGGTTCTAGCCACTATACCCAAGGAAACAGGCATGCCAAAATCTGAAAAAAGTTTTTTTGCTTGATATTCATGTAAATTCATTAGCAATTCCACGACAAGTAATTAAATAAAGATAGATCATATAAAATGTCTACCCAGTTGTTGCAAGAATTTCATTCCATTGAAATCTCTTAATAGTTTTCTGTTTGCAGGCTTACACACCAGAGATAAATAACTCTAACAGCCTAAAATCCGTTCTTTTAAATAGGAATTAGAATCAGAGGCTATTTTAACACAGAGTTATTTAATATAGGCCCTTTATCGGTAATATTTCGTTCTAAACTTCTAAAAGTAATCGAGCTGGATCTTCAATAAGTTCCTTGACGGTTTTTAAGAAGCCTACTGATTCACGACCATCCACAATTCGGTGATCATAGGAAAGTGCAATATACATCATCGGACGCACCACAATTTCTCCGTCAATCACTACCGCTCTATCGGTAATACCGTGCATGCCCAAAATGCCACTTTGTGGTGGATTAATAATAGGCGTAGACATCATAGAGCCAAAAACACCGCCATTGGTAATGGTAAAAGTACCGCCTGTTAGCTCTTCCATGGTTAATTTGTTGTCTTGAGCTTTTTTGCCCAAGGTACGAATGTTCGTTTCTATATCGGCAAATGACATGCTATCTGCATCTCTTAATATAGGGACAACCAAGCCGCGAGGTGCAGACACCGCAATGCCTATATCAAAATAACCATGATAAACAATATCATCCCCATCAATAGATGCATTCAGATCGGGATATCTTTTCAAACCTTCAATCACAGCCTTAGTGAAAAAAGACATGAAGCCTAAACGACTATTATGCGTTTTCTCAAAAACTTCTTTATATTTTTGACGAAGCTCCATCACAGGCTGCATATTCACTTCATTGAAAGTGGTTAGTATGGCTGAGTTCTGTTGGACTGAAACTAAACGTTCCGCCACTCTTTTTCTTAATCGAGTCATAGGCACACGTTTCTGTTCTCTTGCACCAGCTGATTTGGGCGTAATCACTTGTGAAGAAGATTCAGGTGCAGAGATAGGCTTTTGGGTTTGTGTCGTTTGCGCTTTAAGATAAGCTTCTACATCCTCTTTCGAGAGTCTTCCATCTTTACCTGTAGCACGGATAGATTCTGGATCCAATCCATGCTCTGACACCAATCGCCTAACGGCTGGCGATAAGGCGTCATGGCTTTGCGCTGGTGACGCTGCAGCCGCTACATGGCTTGTTTTTTCTTCTGTAGAAGTTGAACTTATTGCAGCACTAGTTGCTTTAAATAAACCAATCACATCATGGGCATTCACTGTCGCCCCCTCATCGTGAACGATTTCTTCAATCACACCATCATCTGGTGCTACAACCTCAAGCACCACTTTATCGGTTTCTATATCAACGATGTTTTCGTCTCTTTCACAAAAGTCCCCTACCTTTTTATGCCATGTTGCAATGGTCGCATCTGCCACAGATTCGGGTAATGTAGGGACTTGAATTTTCAAGGACATTTGTTGTTCCTTCTTAATAAGTTTTATTAAAGTCCTAGGGCTTGAAGCACTAGATCATTTTGTTCTTTTAAATGTTTAGAGGTTGAACCTGCGGCAGGTGCAGCAGAAGCTTCACGACCAGCAAATTCAATCCACTGACTTTCTGGTAAACAGGCCTTAAAATTATGCTGACTACTGTACCAGGCGCCTTGATTTTTGGGTTCTTCTTGACACCAAATAAACTCTTTCACATGCGCATAAGGTTCTAAGCGTTTACTTAATCTCTTGGCGGGAAATGGGTAGAGTTGTTCGATGCGAATAATCACAACATGGGCTAAACTTAACTCCCTGCGTTTTTCGAGCAGATCATAATAGACCTTACCGCTACAGAGCACTACACGAGTTACAGTTTTTGCATCATGTTCGTCAATTTCAGGGATCACCGTATGGAAATGCCCTGATTTAAAGTCTTCTATTTCAGATACAGCTAATTTATGACGTAACAAACTTTTAGGTGACATCACGATCAATGGTTTACGTAAAGGCCTCAAGGCTTGACGTCTCAGCATATGAAATACTTGAGCAGGCGTACTGGGAATACAAACTTGCATATTCTCTTCAGCACAAAGCTGCAAATAACGCTCTAATCGAGCAGAGGAGTGTTCAGCCCCCTGTCCTTCGTAGCCATGAGGCAATAGCATCACTAAACCACTTAATCTGCCCCACTTATGTTCACCTGAACTGATGAATTGGTCAATAACCACCTGTGCGCCATTGGCAAAATCTCCAAATTGACTTTCCCATATAATTAAAGATCGAGGCTCAGTGGTAGAATAGCCATATTCATAGGCTAAGATAGCCTCTTCTGAAAGCACAGAATCAATGACTGAAAATTGGCCTTGTTCTTCAGAGATATGCTGTAATGGAATATAACAATCGCCTTCATTTTGATCATGCCACACCGCATGTCGATGAAAGAAAGTGCCGCGACCACTGTCTTGGCCTGAAATTCGTATCATTAGTCCTGTATCTAAAGTGCCTGCATAGGCTAAATTTTCAGCCGCCCCCCAATCGAGAGCCTGCTCTCCTTTGTACATGACTTCTCTATCTGCGATAATTTTAGCCACTCTTGGGTGTAGTTTGACATTATCTGGAATCGTGGTCAGAACCTTGGCATAGCGATCGATTTGTTCTTGGGTAATTTTAGTATCAGCTTTAGCTTCCCATGTTTGATTCACATAAGGATCCCATTGCACATTGAATTCTTGCTTTTTAAAGGGTAACCAGCCTGCCACCACACTCTTTCCGACATCTAACATATCGCGGTATCTTGAGACGAGTTCCGCCGCATTTTGATCCTTAATCAGCCCTTCTGCAATTAATTTTTGGGCGTAGAGTTCGCGAACCATGGGGCGTTTTTTGATCACTTTGTACATAAGGGGCTGAGTCGCTGAAGGCTCATCGGCTTCATTATGTCCATGACGACGATAACAAACCAAATCGATCACCACATCTTTATTAAATGTCATTCGATAATCTAAAGCTAAACGCGCAATTTTTACCACGGCTTCGGGATCATCGCCATTCACATGAAACACTGGCGCTGCCACCATTTTTGCAACATCGGTACAATAACGAGTCGAACGCACATCTTCAGGGTTGGATGTGGTAAATCCTACTTGGTTATTGATAACAATATGGATGGTTCCACCCGTTTTATAACCTCGAGTCTGAGACATATTAAAGGTTTCCATGACCACACCCTGACCCGTGAAGGCAGAGTCACCATGGATAATGATAGGAATGACTTGATTGAGTGTTTTATCTTTACGGCGTTCTTGTCTGGCACGAACAGAACCTTCCACAACTGGCGCGACAATTTCAAGATGAGATGGGTTAAAAGCAAGAGCCACATGAATTGAACCCTTATCTGTTTTAATATCTGCAGAGAAACCTTGATGATATTTCACATCGCCTGAACCGCTTGTTTCTTTATGT
>PCTP01000197.1:24226-24652 GCA_002770795.1 Gammaproteobacteria bacterium CG22_combo_CG10-13_8_21_14_all_40_8
TATCTCTTGAGGAACTTTTCCAATAAGATTCACCAAAACATTTAAACGACCTCGATGTGCCATGCCGATCACCACTTCTTTGCAATCACGCAGACTGGCACCTTGAATCATTTCATTCAGCATGGGGATAAGGCTGTCCCCACCTTCTAGACCAAAACGTTTAGCACCGGGAAACTTAGAACCAATGTATTTTTCTAAGCCTTCTGCTGATGTCAGTAATGTGAGAATATTGAGAGATTGCTCTGGGGTTAACTTATGGTTTTTCCATTTAATTTCTAACCATTCTTTGACCCAGTCTCTTTCAAAATCTTGCTCAAGTTGTAAATATTCTACTCCCACGGTATTGCAATAGGTGGACTGCAATTTATTGAGCATCATTCTTAAAGTTAGTTTATTGCTGGGGGCATTGATATCAAAGATATATTG
>PCTP01000251.1 GCA_002770795.1 Gammaproteobacteria bacterium CG22_combo_CG10-13_8_21_14_all_40_8
ACGATAATAATATCGCAACTGTCCCAACCCAATTCATCCATTTCGGCACGACTGGTTGGAAGAAATTTGGCTGTACCATAGCACTCAGCCCAGTACTTGGGGTAGGAAAACAAATTTGGAGCTTTGATTTTCACAAGATGATCGATTTGATAAACAAGTTGAGTCTATTTTCGCAAATTTTGAGGCAAAGAGATAGGGTGTAGTGTAAATATTAATCAATCTCATTCACTTTATTATGATTGACGTAGATCAATCACATTTTTCCAAAATGTTGTACTATGATATGACCACTACGATAATTTGTCGCAGCTTTTTTCTAGAAAATGAGTATCATGACGCATTGTATAAAATGTTTTTTGTTTTATTTGGTTTTATTCATTAGCAATGCTTACGCATCTATTGAAACCATCTCGCCAAAATTTACCCCTGATATTCAACACAAATTATTGAAGCAGTTTCCCGAAAACACCCAATTTGGTGAATTTGATCAGGCTTCAAAAACTTGGTCACTGATCAATAACCAACAAATTTTCGGTTATGTGTTTGAAACCAATGCTCAGGTCAATATTCCTGCCTATTCTGGTAAACCCATCAACGTGGTGGTCGCCATGGATCTGAAAGCCAATATTAAATATGCTTGGGTCATTGAACATCATGAACCTATTCTATTGGTGGGTATTCCTGAACAAAAACTACAAGACTTTGTCGCGCAATATGAAGGATTAAAAGCGGATGCCAGAGTACGTGTAGGCAGTACTCAAAACCCCGATGAAGTGGGTATTGATGCCGTGACAGGGGCTACAGTGACTGTGTTGGTGGTGAATGAAACCATTACCCTGGCGGCTCGTCAGGTGGCGGTGAAGTTGCATTTAATAAAAGCACTGCCTCAAGATTCCATCCCTATATCCACGATCAAACCTGATGTTTTCTCCGTACAGAGTTGGCAGCAACTATTAAACAACGGTAGTGTTCAAACTCTACACCTCAATCGTTCAGACGTGAACAATGCCTTCAAAGATACTGAAGCGGCAGATGTGGATAAGGCTTCTCCCGCTGAAATGAATGACACCTTTATTGACCTGTATTTTTCCTATCTCAATCCACAATCTATCGGCAAAAATTTATTAGGGGATAGCGAATATCAATGGTTAATGGAAAAACTACAACCCGGTGAACACGCTATTTTGGTGTTGGCCAATGGCAAGTACTCCTATAAAGGAAATGGCTTTGTGCGCGGTGGTATATTTGATCGAATCGCTATTTCTCAAAAAAACAAAGATATTAACTTTCGTGACTTGGATTATGAACGTTTAGGAGACATTTATTCAGAAGGCGTTCCTAAATTTACGGAAATGACGATTTTTATCGTGCGTGATCATTATGCTTTTGATCCCGGTTTACCTTGGACATTTAATTTATTGGTTAAACGTAGAGTTGGCCCGATTAAGAGTGTTTTTGTTTCTTTTTCAAGTGATTACGCTACACCTGAAAGCTTGATTACTCATCCTACCCAACAAGCCATTGATGACTCAAAACCTTTACCCTTGTGGGTGACTATTTGGAAACAAAAATCTTGGCAAATAGGCGTGCTTGTCACCAGTTTGGTGATGTTACTCACCTTTATCTTTTTGCAAAACTGGTTAGTGACTTTCCCCAGATTTTTTCACACCATGCGCCGTTTTTATCTGATTTATACCTTGTTTTTTATCGGTTGGTATGGATTGGGGCAGCTGTCAATTGTCAATGTGTTTACCTTTAGTCATGCATTTTTTGAGGGGTTTCGTTGGGAATTGTTTTTGATGGATCCCTTTATTTTTATCATTTGGATTTTCACCGCCATGACCATTTTATTATGGGGGCGCGGTATCTTTTGTGGTTGGCTATGTCCATTTGGAGCTTTGCAAGAACTGATCAATGAGTTATCCAGAAAGTTAAAAATCAAACAATATGAATTGCCTTTTAGCGTTCATGAAAGATTGTGGGCTGTTAAGTATTTGATTTTGTTGGCACTATTTGGAGTTTCGCTGGATTCTATGGCCAATGCAGAAAAACTGGCTGAAATTGAACCCTTTAAAACCTCCATATTGATGCTGTTTCAACGCCAGTGGTGGTTTGTTTTGTATGCTGGTATTTTATTAGTGATGTCTATTTTTACACGAAAGATCTATTGTCGCTATATCTGCCCATTAGGTGCAGCCTTGGCAATTCCCACCAAACTACGAATTTTCGACTGGTTAAAACGACGCAAAGAATGCGGTTCACCCTGTCAGTTATGTGCTAAAGAATGTGAAATTCAGGCCATTCATCCTGATGGTACTATCAATGCCAACGAATGTCATCATTGCTTAGATTGCCAAGTCACTTATAACAGTGATAGCAAATGTCCTCCCCTTATTTTGGCCAAAAAAAGAGGACGAAAAAGCAAATCTTCCAAAGCGTTGGAAATACCAGAAGCGGATCGAATTGCCATTATAGAATTATCCAATGAACAGCTAAGCAGGTAAATATTAGGTCACAGAGTAAGAAACAAGAATTTTACTGTACTGAACATTGTCGTTCAAAATATTTTTAAATATATCAATATCAATATCAATATCAATATCAAAGGAGAATAAGATGGATAACAACCAAGAAAAAAGTACTGAAAAGTCATTGACCACTTTAGGTATGAGTCGTCGTGGATTTTTAGGTGCATCCGCTGCCAGTGCCGCAAGTTTAGCTGGTTTAACACTCACTGGTGTTATGACGCCAGCACAGTTCGCCCAAGCTGCAAAAGAAGCCAGAGCCAATGTGCACATTGAACCTGGGGAGCTCGATGAGTATTATGGTTTCTGGAGTGGTGGGCATTCTGGTGAGGTTCGTATTATGGGTATTCCATCCATGCGCGAATTGATGCGTATCCCTGTTTTCAATATGGATGCTGCCACAGGTTGGGGATTGACCAATGAAAGTCGCTTGATCAAGGGTGATTCTGTGGATGCAGTTGTGGGCGATGCTCACCATCCACACATGAGTATGGTTGATGGTCGTTATGATGGTAAGTATCTATTTATTAACGATAAAATTCATACTCGTGTAGCTCGTATCCGTTGTGATGTGATGAAATGCGATAAAATGCTGCATATACCTAATGTCCAAGCCATTCATGGTATGAGAGTGCAGAAAGTGCCTTATACCAAGTATGTTTTTTGCAATGCCGAGTTCCGTATTCCCCATCCCAATGATGGACGTGATCTCAATGATCCTACCAAGTATCACACCATGTTTAACGTGATTGATGCCGAAAAAATGGAAATGGCCTTTCAAGTCATTGTCGATGGTAACTTAGACAATACTGATGCCGACTACACTGGGCGTTGGGCGGCGTCTACCTGCTATAATTCTGAGGAAGGCGCCACCTTGGCTGAAACCATGCGTAATGAGCGGGATTGGCTTGTTGTGTTCGATATTCATGCCGTGGAAAAAGCCGTCGCTGCTGGGAAGTTTATCACTATAGGCGATTCTAAAGTGCCAGTTGTTGATGGTCGTAAAAAGCAGAAAAGCGCATTTACTCGATATATCCCTGTCCCCAAAAGCCCTCATGGAATTAACACCTCACCAGATGGTGCGTACTTTATTGCCAATGGCAAACTCTCTCCTACAGTGACAATCATTCAAGTTGATAAATTAGATGATTTATTCGCTGGAAAAATTAGTGAGCGAGATACAGTTGTAGGTGAACCAGAGTTGGGCTTAGGGCCATTGCATACCGCTTTTGATGGACGAGGAAACGCATACACCACACTCTTTATTGATAGCCAAATTTGCAAATGGAACATTAAAGATGCGATTGCCGCCTATAATGGTGACAAGGTGAACTATCTTCGTCAAAAATTGGATGTGCATTATCAACCTGGACACAACCACACTACTATGGGCGAAACCCGTGATGCGGATGGAAAATACTTAGTTTCATTAAGTAAATTCTCAAAAGATCGCTTTTTGCCTGTTGGACCATTACATCCAGAAAATGATCAACTGATTGATATTTCTGGCGATGAGATGCAGTTACTCCATGATGGCCCAACCTATGCGGAACCCCATGATTGCATGATGGTTCATCGCAGTAAAATCAAAACTAAAAAAATATGGACACGGGATGATCCCATGTTCGCCGAAGCGCGTGAGATCGCAAAAAAGGATGGCGTAACGCTGGAGGGAGACAACAAAGTCATACGTGATGGTAAAAAAGTGAGAGTGTACATGACTTCTATTGCTCCGACTTATGGCATGACTGAGTTTAATGTGAAGCAAGGCGATGAGGTCACGGTTTTTATTACTAACCTTGATATGGTAGAAGATGTCACTCATGGTTTTGCTATTTGCGAACACAATGTGTGTATGGAAATTGGCCCACAAGCCACAGCATCTATTACCTTTAAAGCCGATAAACCTGGCGTTTACTGGTATTATTGCCAGTGGTTCTGTCATGCATTACATATGGAAATGCGTGGTCGTATGCTGGTTGAAAAAGCTTAGTTGACGAAAACATCTCACGCTTTTTGACGCTATACTCAGAAAGCGTGAGATGATTTCCATAAAATAATGCAAATATCCTCAGTCTTTCTACTTTTTTCTTTATATTTTGTGCAGGCTGCCGCTCTTGCTCAATCTATTTCTGTGTCTCCTCAGCAAAATTTGCAACAGGTACTTTTGCAAGCCAAAGATGGTGATGAGATCAGGTTAGATTCTGGTCTTTATTCTGGCAACTTTGAATTGAATCATTCCCTCACCTTAAGCTGCCAACAAGGGGCTGAAATTAATGGTGGTCATACCAAAGATACCCTACGCGTGAAAGCCTCTCATGTCACTATACAGGGCTGTTATGTCACTAACTGGGGCGATAATCTCACCGATATGAATGCTGGCATTTATGTTGAACAAAAAGCGACAGGAGTTGTTGTCAGAAACAACCACTTGCATGGGGATGCTTTTGGGATCTTATTAGATGGCTCCGCAAATGGTACAGTTAGTCATAATAGTGTAGAGGGGGATCGGAACATTCGATCACAAGATCGGGGTAACGGTATTCATCTTTTTAATGTCACTCAAGCGTTAGTCTCTGATAACGAAGTCTGGAACACGCGTGATGGCATCTACATTGACACCAGTAATGGCAATCAGTTACTGGGTAATTATTTACACGATCTGCGCTTCGGAATTCATTATATGTATTCCTACAATAATCATATTGAACATAACCATACCCAAAGAACCCGAACAGGTTATGCCTTAATGCAATCCAAATATCTGACGGTACTCAATAATCGTTCTGAAAATGATTCTAATTATGGAATTCTGATGAATTTTATTGAACATTCTACAATTACCCATAATGAAATCTCCAATACTCACCAACTAGTGGGGCCTGGCGGGACTATGGAAGTGAAGGGTGGTGAAGGCAAATCTTTGTTTATTTACAATTCACCCTTTAATCAAATTGATCATAATCGTTTAAGTGAAAGCAACATTGGCATTCATCTCACTGCTGGTTCTGAGGACAATAAGATATTTGCCAATGAATTTATTCGCAACCAAATACAAGTGAAATATGCTGCCAATAAACAGGTGGAATGGTCTTATCAAAAAGTGGGTAATTTTTGGAGTGATTACCAAGGTTGGGATCAAAACATGGATGGCATTGGCGACGAACCTTTTGAACCAAACGATGGCATTGATAAACTTTTATGGAAATATCCAAGTGCTCAAATTTTAATGAGTAGTCCTGCAATTCAAACCTTGCGTTGGGTACAGAAGGAGTTTCCAGTGCTCAAATCTCCTGGGATCAAGGATAGTTATCCTCTCATGACAACTCGCGCTCATCAGCTTTCGCTTCATCAGGAAAAATCATGAACATTGTTGAACTACATCAAGTTAAAAAAGATTTTGGCACTTTATCTGTTATCAAGTCGCTGGATTTAACCCTGGAACAGGGACAAATATTAGGTTTCTTTGGTCATAATGGTGCAGGAAAAACCACCACCATGAAAATGATTTTGGGTTTGCATCAAGCGACCTCCGGTCAGGTGAAAGTCTTTAATCATGATCCCTGTAGTTCTCAATTTAACGCTTATCGTTACCAATTGGGATTTTTACCTGAAAATGTGTCTTTTTATCCTCAGCTAACGGGGTTAGAAGTTTTACAGTTTTTCGCCAAACTCAAACAAGTGCCTAAGCAACATTGTGTTGAATTGATAGAACAAGTGGGATTAACGCATGCCTGTCAGCGTAGGGTTAAAAACTACTCTAAAGGGATGAAACAGCGCTTGGGATTGGCGCAAGCATTATTGACAGAGCCTTCTTTGTTACTGCTCGATGAACCCACGGTTGGCTTAGATCCCATAGCAACCCATGAACTTTATCAAATACTCAAGACGCTAAAAAATAAAGGCTGCTCTGTGATTTTATGCTCTCATATTTTAGCAGGTGTTGAGAAAATCATTGATAAAGCAGCGATTCTCGCGCAAGGAGAGTTACAAGCCTATGGCAGTATTAATGAACTGCGCAAGCAACAGCATTTGCCTACTCAGATTAAATTTAAAGGCTATTTTAATATCGAGCAATTGGCTCAAAAATTAGAGGTGAATATTCAAACGCATCAAACGGGAGAGTTTAGTTTTGAAACGGAACCTTCCTTGAAACTGCAGCATTTAAAAATACTACAGTCGCAACTTGGGCTAACAGATTTTGATACAGAGCCACCCAGCCTTGATGCACTCTATAAAAAATTTATGGAACCCAAGGAAACAGAAAACGCGCATTTAGAACAACAGACCACAAAACATCAAACAACAGACGACTCTGTAGATTTACCTCAATCCTCAACCATGAAAGGGGCAAAACCATGAATTCAATATTGGCCGTGGTTGAAAAAGAATTTAAAGATGGTTTAAGAAATCGTTGGCTCATCGCCATCACCATGATTTTTTGCCTAATGGCTTCGGGTATTTCATGGTTTGGCTCGGCCAATGTGGGCACCGTAGGTTTTAGTTCTATTGCCAATACCATTATGAGTTTGTCTAGTTTGAATGTGTTTTTATTACCCTTGATTGCACTATTACTCTCTTATAATGCCATTGTTGGGGAAGATGAGGACGGTACTTTATTATTACTACTAACCTACCCCTTAACCAAAGGGCAATTATTATTGGGTAAACTATTGGGCCACAGTCTGATCCTTGCTGTTGCGACCCTTGTTGGTTTTGGTAGCGCGGCTTTGATGATTGCTTTATTCGCTGATAATGTGGATTTGATGCAATTATTAAGTGCTTTTGGTTTATTTATTCTCTCAGCGAATTTTTTAGGGACTTCATTTGTGTGTATGGCCTATGTGATTAGTAGTTGGGTGAGTGAAAAATCAAAGGCAGCAGGTATTGCCCTGATATTATGGTTCTTTTTTGTGTTGATCTATGACATGAGTCTGTTAGGTATATTGGTCGCCACTAAGGGGCAAGTGCATGCACAGGTTTTCCCTTATTTGCTGTTGTTAAATCCCACCGATATTTTTAGATTGATCAACTTACTCAGTTTTGAAGGAACAGGATCGGGTTTGCTCGGTATGGCATCGCAACTTCATTTTAGCCTCTATGGCTTATTCTTCAGCTTAACTTTGTGGATTTTACTGCCTTTGCTTCTCGCCTACTATCGCTTTTCGAAAAGGCCTATTTAAGGAGTATTTGATGTTTTTGAAAAAGATTCTACTGATAATATTGAGTTTGTTTTTGATCAGTTGTAGTGATCCTTCCGCATCTCACAAAGCCGTTGCACCGGTTGCCTTTGAAAAGTCAGATGAATGTCATTTGTGTGGTATGGCGATTGAGAAATTCGCTGGCCCCAAGGGTGAAGCTTTTGAAAATCGAGATGGCACGATGAAGAAATTTTGCTCCACCATGGATTTAATGAGTTGGTACTTACAACCAGAAAACCAGGCGAATGTTTCAGCGATTTATGTGCATGATATGTCTAAAGTGCCATGGGATCAGCCTGATGATAAACACCTAATTCATGCGCAAGAGGCTTTCTTTGTCTTAGGTTCGAGTCAAAAAGGTTCAATGGGACCGGCACTGGCCAGTTTTGGGGAAAAGCAGCAAGCGCAGGACTTTGCCAAGCAATATGGCGGTCAATTACTGCATTTTAATGAAATTACCATGGATCGACTTCATCCTATCCAGGACTAGTTTACCTCTCAATTTTCTCGATAAAAATACTTTGGAACCTTACAAAATTTGACAAATATAAATGAAACTCTTGATTTTTACAACGATAATGTCTGACCATCAGAATGGATTCAGGTCTAATAGAGGATAATGCAAACTCACTTGATAAAAAACTTTTTCTTTTTTGCGGCTTAATGATCGCACAAAACCCTAAACGGCAGAGCTGGCGCGTAGGATCAAAGGCTTACTGATTGAAACTGATCTCAACTCTGCTGATTTCAAGCTCAAGCAGCAGCCATTTGCCATGGCTGAGATGGTCAAAAGAGTGGATGAAAAATTAAACCATTGGCACTACGCAAAGGTCTTAAATGAGTGCTAGACTTATCCCATGTAGAACCTTGTGTTTTACTGGGTGGGATTGGAGTCTGAAGTCTGAGGTCTGAAGTTGGCAGAGGTACAAAAGTGAATATGACAATTCCCAGGATTAAAACCAGTAGTATTGATTTACCGAATACGGACATGGGTTACTCTTCAGAAATAGCCGTAACCAAAAAAAATGCTAAAGACAAAGAAATGGTCAACATATTGCTTGTCGAAGATAATCGAGTTAATCGTTTGATTATTGGGCGTATGATAGAACATTTAGGTTACGATATTTTCTACGCAGAAAACGGTCAAATCGCTGTAGATCTGTGCCAAGAAAAGGTGTTTAGTTTGATTTTGATGGACTGTCAAATGCCTGTGATGGATGGGTTAACCGCCACAACAATCATCAGAACCTCTACCCTAAATTGCAATGTCCCCATAGTGGCTGTGACAGCCAATGCGATGACTAGCGATAGAGAGGCTTGTTTACAGGTCGGGATGAATGAACATCTTGCCAAACCGGTTAAATTAGATGACTTAAGTGCCATAGTTAAACACTGGTTGCATTAGCAGTCGCTTTTTTGAATTCGCACTGTTAGATAAGCCGTGCTAACTCAAACTTAAAATCAGCTAGCGTAATGGTTCTTTGAAAAAAATTAACCTTGATAACTCAAAATAGGGATTTCCACCGTTTTTATCGAGTTCTTTAACGCAGCACAGGTTTCAATATGCTCCAATGCATCTGCTAGATTTCGTTTTCCACCAACGAGCTCCGCCATTTTCGGTTCAAAAAAGTTTTTCAGATCTTGATAAGTCGCTTGATCACAGAAGGGTTGTCCAATTCTGGGTACATAGGCGAGATAGTTTTCTGGCAACACTAAAGAGAGCAAAGCATATTTATTCTTTACCCACTGGTAAGTGCGTTGACGAGCTAAAGGCTCCTGCATCTGTCCAAAAATAATTAAGCCTTTTTCATTGAGTCTAGTATCCAGTGAAGACACCATTGAAAGTGCCTGTTCAGCCAATTTCTCATCTCGCACCATTGAGATGGCACTAAGAATACGTTGACGTATTGTGCCATCACTGGTGGCGTCCAGTTGAGTTTTTAATTGTTTAAAATACTCAGCGCCATTTTGTTGTAAAGCAATTCCCATGGCTAATGAGGCGAGATCGCCATTAATGGCGTCGCTATGAATTTTGTTATCGCTACCATAACCTATATAGTTTTGGCCTCTTTCACTGAGTGTCTCTCTCAACTCGTTATCATTTAGATTCAGTGCAAACAAACGTAACAATCTTAAGCGTAATTTGGCTGTTTGGTCAGGGTTTTCTTTATCCATGGGGGTATTGGCTTCGAGTCCCAATTCTTCTAAGGTTGGATGGTACAGGCTCTTTACAAAGCCTGACATCTTAGATTTTTCATCCTCGTTAACAAGATATTCTGAGATAAATTCCAGTCCTTCTATGGGTAGTACTTTACTTTTTTTATCCGCCAAGGCAACGAAATTGGTGGTGGCTTGTAAAAAATCTGAAGGACTCACTCGGCCAGCTTTCACTTCGGCTAATAATGTGGAAGCAATAGAAATAAGATCTTGTTGACTCATTGCATTGAGATTGGATAATAACTTTTTCCACTGTGCGGGTTGGAGAGTCCATCGATAATAACCGGCCCCTGAAGCATTGGGTAAAACCGCTAAAG
>PCTP01000069.1 GCA_002770795.1 Gammaproteobacteria bacterium CG22_combo_CG10-13_8_21_14_all_40_8
TTATCCACAAGACGATTTTCAGCTATATTTTTTAAATAGGATAAAATCTGTGCCGATATTTCCGTGGCACTATAATCACCAGAAACTGTCGATATGGCTGGCACTCCCTGATTAGAGACAAAGCTATAGGGGAATTTCGATTGAAAATCATGTATATCTTCAAAGCCTTTTCCCATCAAACGTTTGACCGAAATAATGGTATTTTGAGGATCTAGTGCTGAAGAAAAACGCGCAGCTTCTCCCACTATCACCTGATTATTTGATTGATATTGCACCACGGAGGGAAATAGTTTTCTGCCGGAGTCATCGGCCAAAACATCTACAACAGCGCTTCTCATCACCGCAATCAATGAGTTGGTTGTCCCCAAATCAATTCCTACTGCGATACGTCGTTGATGAGGTGCCTGAGTTTGTCCCGGTTCTACAATTTGCATTAATGCCATTATGGATACCTTATTTAATCATCAAGCTCTTCGAGTTTCTCATCAAGTCGAATCACTTCTGATTTTAATTTTGTCAGAAATTTTAAACGGGTAATAGATAAGTAAATTGTATCAGCAGAGAGCTTTTGTTGAAACTCTGTAGAAAGTTGTTGCAGTTGTTGTTGGGTCATTTGATCAATATTTCCACAAAAAACGTCCAATAGCTGCTGAGAATTATCGGCAGTTTCTATCTCTTCTAACTCTTCCCTTAACGCCATCTGCTCCATTAATAGAGGTAAAGACTTAATGGTTTGCTCATCACCAGGTTTATCCCAACCGGATAATTGCAGCAGGTATTCTGCCCGAGTAACAGGATTTTTAAGGATCTGAAAAGCTTCGTTGATTTGTGCCATTTGCGTGACAGCCGCCAGCTTTTCAGCATGGGAGCTCGCCGCAAAACGATCGGGATGAATGCTTTGTTGCAACTTACGATGATTCGCAAGCAGCAGATCATTGTCTAAATCAAAAGTTGCCTTAATGCCCAGTAGTTGAAAGTAATTGTGGATCATACTGTGAAACTTTCACCACAACCGCATTCAGCCTTGCTGTTAGGATTAGAGAACTCAAAACCTTCATTTAATCCTTGTTTCACATAATCCACGATGGTGCCGTCAAGGTAAACCAGACTTTTCTTATCCACAACGACTTTCACCCCAAGGTTTTCAAAGACTTCGTCTTCAGGGTTAATTTCGTCAACAAACTCCATCACATAGGCAAAGCCCGAACAGCCAGTGGTGGTAATCCCTAAACGGATCCCCAGCCCTTTTCCTCGGCTTTCCAAGGACGACTTCATCTGTTTTGCGCCTGCTTCGGTTAAACTTAATGCCATCTAACAAAACTCCTACGATATCAACTTAAAATCCAAGGATTATCGGTTCTTCTTATAGTCTTCAATAGCAGCTTTTATGGCATCTTCTGCAAGAACTGAGCAGTGGATCTTAACGGGGGGTAAACCTAACTCTTGAGCAATCTCTGTGTTTTTGATAGAACCGGCTTCTTCTAAGGTTCGCCCTTTTACCCATTCCGTCACCAAAGAACTGGAAGCAATCGCAGAACCGCAACCATAGGTTTTGAATTTTGCGTCTTGAATCACGCCATCCTCACCCACTTTAATTTGTAATTTCATCACGTCACCACAAGCCGGTGCTCCCACCATACCCGTGCCAATGCCCTTTTCTGATTTATCAAATCCGCCTACATTACGCGGGTGCTCATAATGTTCAATTACTTTTTCACTGTATGCCATTTTATTGCCTCCAGCTCGTTATTGAGCTTTAATTCTGAATAGTATCAAAAGAATTTGATGATAATTTAGTGTGCTTCCCACTCAATTTCGCTCATATTGATGCCATCTTTATACATTTCCCATAATGGGGACATGTCACGTAAACGTTCAATCGCTGTTTTAATTTTTTCAACAGCATAATCAATCTCTTCTTCTGTGGTAAATCGACCAATAGAGAATCGAATCGAGCTATGGGCCAATTCATCATTTAGCCCTAAAGCTCTTAATACATAAGATGGCTCCAAACTAGCTGATGTACAGGCGGAGCCTGAAGAGACAGCGAGATCTTTTAGAGCCATAATTAATGACTCACCTTCAACATAATTAAAACTTACATTGATAATACCTGGTATTGAATGCTCTTCGTCTCCGTTTACAAAAACCTCTTCCATACCTCTAAGGCCATCTAAAAGTCGCTTTCTCAACGCAATAATTCTTTTGGATTCGGTTGTCATTTGTTCGGCTGCAATGGCGAAAGCTTCGCCCATGCCTACGATTTGATGCGTTGCTAAAGTGCCTGACCTCATGCCTCTTTCATGACCACCGCCATGAGTTTGTGCTTCTAGACGAACTCTGGGTTTACGTCTAACAAATAACGCGCCCATACCTTTAGGGCCATAAACCTTATGAGCCGACATAGAGAAAAGGTCAACTTTGAGAGTCTCCATATCCACTGGAATTTTTCCAGCACTTTGCGATCCATCCACATGAAACAGAATTTTGCGAGCTCTGGTCAATTCACCAATGGCTTCAATCGGTTGAATAGTACCAATTTCATTATTCGCATGCATGATGGAAACCAAAATCGTATCAGGTCTTATCGCCTGTTCTACCTTTTGTGCACTAATAACCCCTTGACTATCTGGTTCTAAGTAGGTCACTTCAAAACCTTCTCTTTCCAATTGACGGCAGGTATCTAAAACGGCTTTATGTTCTATTTTAGAGGTAATAATGTGCTTGCCATTTTTATGGTAAAAGTGAGCAACGCCCTTAATCGCTAAATTATCTGACTCTGTTGCACCTGAAGTCCATACGATTTCTCTGGGATCAGCTTTAATTAAATCGGCTACTTGTTGTCTAGCCACATCCACAGCTTCTTCTGCTTCCCAACCAAATTTGTGAGATCTTGAGGCAGGATTGCCATAAAAACCATCGATAGACATATAATTGACCATTTTATCCAACACAATTGGATCAACTGGGGTTGTTGCAGCGTAGTCCATATAAATGGGTAACTTCATGAATTTCTCCGAGCTTAGTACCATGAATAAAGAACATAGTGCTTTATTCATTGAACATGGGGGTTAACTTTAGTTAGTCAATTATAACAATCTGTCGAGGATCAGGGTATCTTTATGACTATGTTGTCCTTCAAATTGAGCATCTTGTTTTTCAGAAATATACTTAGTTTCACTTCTTTCCAATAAATTGGCCAATGTAATACTGGTTAAAAAATTTTGTATCTGGTGACTCAAATCTTGCCAAAGGTGATGGGTTAAACAGGTTTCACCATCTCTGCAATTACCTTTACCACGACAACGCGTCGCATCTAAAGGCTCATTCACCGCTAAAATGATCTCGGCAATATTGATATCTACTGGAGATTTTCCCAGAAGATAGCCGCCACCTGGGCCACGAACACTTTTAACTAATTGGTGCTTTTTAAGCTTTGAAAACAGTTGCTCTAAATAAGAGAGTGAAATATCTTGCCTGCTTGAAATGTCAGCCAAAGAAATAGGGCCTGATTTTTGTCGCAATGCCACATCTAAGATAGCGGTCACCGCATATCTACCTTTGGTTGTTAATTTCATATCCTCTCTACCCCACTAATAGTTGACTATTTCAATGGGTTAATTATCCTATAACCTACTAAATAAGTCAAGTATTATCCAGGCGGGTATTTAACAAGTACAAAGGTTATTTATGGTTGCAGTCCAACCCGGTATTCACCGACTTTAAAAAGCCTCTTAAGATATTTATCTCTTGTGCTTCCAGAGCTGTGCGGCCAAAAATCCTACGAATACGTTTCATCAGATGTTTAGGTTGGTCTGGATCAAGGAACGCTGTTTTCACCATGGTTTGCTCAAAATGTCGATAGAATCCTTCCACGGAATCATGTGAGGCTAGGTTTAATTGATTTTCTGATGACTCTATTGTTTCACTTTTTTGCGCTTGTTGTTGCAGAAATTGCATGCGTAGTTCATAGCAAACCACCTGAACCGCCATAGCCAAGTTGAGTGAACTATAGTCAGGGTTGGCTGGAATATTTATCTGTTGGTGACAATATTGAAGTTCCTCATTGGTTAAACCTGAATTTTCTCTCCCGAACACAATAGCAACTTTTCCATGAACTAACTGATGCTGAAAAGACTCTGCGAGTTGGCGAGGACTCAGTAAGGGCCAATCCAGATATCGACTACGTGCACTGGCCCCCACCACCCAATGGCAGTCAGCTATGGCTTCCTCTATATGATTCACCACTTGAGCCTGATGAAGAACATCTGCAGCACTTGAAGCACGTTCTGTTGCCAAGGCGGACGGATATTGTTGCGGATCCACGAGGCATAAATTTAGAATACCCATGGTTTTCATCGCTCGAGCTACAGCGCCGATATTACCTGGATGGGAAGTATTGATAAGAACAATTTTAATACGGTCTAACATAAGTTGGCTTATTTCACCCAGAAATTTTTAGCATAATAGCAAATCAACGCTAGAGATGAAATCAGACTAATAGATGAATAGTCTTAAGGCATGAAATTTTTTCAAAATATTTACTCATCAATTTTTTATTCAGATAACGTTCAGTTTCAAAAAATTATAATGCTCAGGTTTTAACAACATCAGCCACTTAAACCTTAAGGAAACAAATAATGAAAAAGAAAATAATACTGAGCGCAATTCTATCTATATTACCTTTCACCGCCATGGCCGAAACACCCTCTTTTGATTATTTCGATATTGGTTATAGCAGCTGGGATCTGGATGGTTTTTCAAAAAACCTGGATGGCTATGAACTTAAGCTCAGTCAGGAACTCAGCAACAACTTTTATGCAGCAGGTTCATATCAAGATATAGGCACTGGGCCTTTAGATGCCTCATTAATGACTTTAGGCTTAGGTTACAAAACCAACCTTTCAAATTCATCGGTATTATTCACAGAATTGGACTGGGCAAGGATAAAAACGGATGTAGATTATGGTGATCAAACTTTTGGGATTGAAGACCATGGTTATCAGGCCAGTGTTGGTATCCGACATAAATTAAGTTCAAAACTTGAAATTAAAGGTGCTGTAGAATATTTGGACTTTGGCAATGACGACTCGACAACATTTGTTTTTGGGGCGGTCTATGATATTTCCAAATCTTTCGCTCTCTACTCAGACATTAGAGAAGAGTCAGACGCCACTCGTTATTCCGTTGGAGTTCGTTTCAACTTCTAAATTCAACCTCCAAAGAGTTAAAATCAGGTTAAAAACACAGCCCTGACGGGACTGGGCTGTGTTTTAGCAATAAGGGTGATGTATATTTGCACTCGGTTTGGAAGAGATCTGCACCTCTCCCAAACCAACGCGCCTTCTTGCCTGGCTTCGCCCGCTTCGCAGAAACATGTTCGTGACTGTCTCATTCTAGTTGTCATTCTAATTGGTATAAATCAAACAACAATCAAATCAATTTTTTAATTATGCCAATTTTTAATTTCTGCCTGTCCTGTATCGCTGCTGTATCGCTTACTGTATCGCCTAATGTTTGTCATTCTCGTAATAATTTAGAGGTTAAATATGGTTATGCCACACGATTCTAATGAAGATTTACCCTAGGATTAACAGAAAAATGGGGGTAGTTCAAATCTCGATTTTGAAATGAAAGGATAGATACATTCTGAACTACGCCATCTTCAAGATTGATCGCTCGTCGAATTGTATCATTTTTATACCAATACTCACGCCCAGCCAGTACGACTGGTAGATAAACAATAAGCGCGGCAGAAATTGATCGCGTTGCACTTTCCCAAAGATAGCTAGGGGTGTGATCCACTGCGTAATAATCAATCGTTTCATGCTTAAACATGGGGCTCTCAAATGTAGTAGGGGTAGAAAAAAAGAACCCCATTCCCTTATCGCAACTGACATCCACAATTAAGCTATTCGGTTTGAGGCTAGCGTTTTCTGCTTTGGTCACAAAATCAGTCGGGTTTGCTGTATCTTGAAAAGTTCCATTGACGATGATATCTGCTTCACTAATCAACTCAGTCAACGGGCGCAAAGTACCATCATGTTCCACCACCATCATGCGTGCCTCACCCTCTTCTCCTGCTCGAATCCTAACGTAGTTACAATCAAGAACTTCTTCGCGTACTTCATGATCAGGTCGCTGAATACAGATGGTAATATCTCTAAAACCATGTGCTTTAAGTGCATATAAGGCTCCACGACTGACAGCACCAAAACCGAAAAGAACTGTTTTGCGCTGATTACCATAATGTCCATCGATGCCTTTAAGTTGCAAGGCATGTATTACGGCACAATATCCAGCCATTTCGTTATTTTTATAAAAGGTATGGCGACCAACATGTCCATCCGGTGCCCAGACAAACATGTCCTCGAAGGCGATGAGGGTTTGTTTGCGATCAATTGCAGCCTGAGTGATCTCCCGTTGCTGTATACAATGCACATAGCCCCAGAGTGTCCCGCCTTCACGTAGTTCCTGTAAATCAGCGAGTACTGGTTTGGCAATAATAACAGTGCCAATCTCTGCTAGTAGCTCATGGCGTGATGCAATACCACCAGACTGAGCGGCAATTTCCGCATCGCTGATACCAAATGGTTCACCATAACCCTCTTCGAATATTAGCTGACGACGCAATGCTTCAGGTATGCGCATTAAATGCTCTGGATGGATTGGAAGCCGTCGCTCATCTATTTTTTTTGAAGTCCCAATGACTCCAACTTTTAATGTATTCATCTTGTCTTTCCTTGTTATGGGTAAATTCAATGAAGGCGACATTATGAACGAATGATCAATGCCTGCTTCTTTATGCTTTACTTTATCCTCACTGTTTCAACGTTACAGCAGATAAAGCTCTGTATGAATGAAATATCTAACCTGGCTCTCAAAGGTTTCTGTATGACATCAAAAGCTTTAAGGTCAGTCTCTTTTATAGAGATTTAAGGGGTATAGTTTGTGAAATAACTTTGAAAATGATCTTGAGTTGATGACACCAAGTTACTCTCTTATGGATGAATAAGCTAGTTTAAAAAAATATGAGGTGCACTGAATATCTTCAAATACACCAAAGCTACTGAGTTTTAATAAGGTTGCAATAGTTAAGATTTCATCTTATCTAACTCATGAAACAAACTAAAATTCAGCCATCCAGAAAAATAAAGCGGTTAATCTTCTATCACGTTTGTCTTGGCCAAAATAAGCCGTTGCACTATGTACTAAATTCGCCTTATACAGCAGCATGCGATTGAATTTGTTATCTATTTGTACATCTTCATACCAAGCTTCTGGGGGAAGTCTCTGTACTTTTAAAGCATCTTTTAGATTAATGTGCGGTTCTAGCACAATATTGCCCCCTGCCGCCCCATTGGGGTAACGTAACCGATAAAATGTGGTGCCAGCTTTAGGATCAGGCTTAGGGCTTAGATAAATCACTGCGGCTAAATGACAAAGATTGCGACTATCTGTATGAGGAAGCGCACCAGATTCATTTTTGCCCACAAGCTGAGCTACATTACAATCTACCTTGTTTCCACCTGAAAGCTCTGGAGTCCAAAGTCTTTTGGCACCCGTCACACTTTTAACCCAAGCTTCAACTTTTTCTAACTCATCTTTCTTGAGAGCTTTTTTACTGCGCATCCCGGGCCATTTTTCCGAAGTATGAGGGTATCCAAGTTTCCAACTTCCACTGTTAAAACAACGTTTGGAGACATCTAAAGCATTAGGTAGAGCCTCGTCTAACAACCAGTAATTTAAACCCAGCGCTGGTTTTTCATAATGTAATAAGGGCATACCATGAGGGATATCGGGTAGCTCTGTTCCAGTTTCAGGCATTGGAAGCATAAAAACCTCAGATTAAACCAACAAAAATAAAATCAATCATAACATTTCAACTGATAAATGATAGACACAAAAAAAGCCCTTATAAGGGCTTTTTTTGTGGGGTGAGAATAAATTACTTACCGATATATTTTTCTAGGAATTTCAAAACCAGTTTATATTGATCTATTCTGTTTTTTTCTTGAGTAAAACCATGTCCCTCTGCTCTGACTAACCACTCATAAGGTTTGCCAATTGCATCTAGGTTCTTTTTAAGTAATTCAGCATGTTCTATAGGTACTCGAACATCGTTGCTACCATGTATGAGGAAAATACCTGCTTTAATTTTATCAACATTATAAGCTGGTGAATATTTCTTCAGAGTAGCCTCATCCTTGCCTATAAATTTATTCAAAAATACTTCTGAATAATCCTGAGAACGACTTGAGTGCATATCTCCCTTTTCCCACATCATAGGTAGGCTATAAACGCCCGCAATACCTATACCACATTTGTAGAGATCAGGCTCACGTACCAAACCTTGTAGTGTTGCATAGCCACCATAACTTCCACCCATAATACAAATTCGATTACGATCAGCTAAGCCCTGTTTAACGGCCCAAAGTGTAGCATCCGTGACATCATCTTGCATTTCACGACCCCATTTACCATAGCCAGACTCTTCGAAATCTGTGCCATAACCGCCAGATCCTCGGAAGTTAATTTGCATAACAGCATAACCATTATTTGCATATAACTGTGCTTGTGGATTAAAGCCCCAAGTATCAAATGGTCCATGTGGGCCACCATGAGGATTCACAATCAAAGGGAGATCTTTAGGGGGTTTGTTCGTTGGCAAAGTAATATAACCGTAAAGCTTGACGCCATCTCTAGAAAGCACGGTAAAGGCTTCCATTGGTGCCATTTGCTTCGGGTTGATTTTGGGCATAGGGCTTGCCAAATATCTTAATTTTCCTTTATTTCTATCATAGAGATAAAAATCACCTGGATTTTTATCACTTCTAACAAAAACAATTGCTTGATTAGCATCTGCTGTATAGCTGGTAATACTGACTGATTGACCTTTAAAAGATGCTTCCAACGCCTTAATTAATTGAACTTCTTTATTATTTTCATCAAAAAAATATTTTTGGGAATATCCTGGCATATAACCAACACCCAAAATCTCACCTTTAGGCCCAAAAATTCCACCCAAAACGTCAACGTCATCGTGTCTAAAAACGAGCTCAATTTTCTGTGTTTCAAAGTCAAATGAAAATACACCTTTGGTGTCATTTTTGGGCATATCCATGTTGGATATGAAATAAAACTTGCTATTCTCACGATTAAAACCTAGAAAATCGAAGTTTGCATGAGCTCTGTTGGATGGAATCTTGGTACTTTGCCATCCATCTGAGTTTTTATAATGTAGAGTCAGGATATCATCATCAGGATCAAACTCATTCTTACCATCATCATTTTCAAGTGCAATTCTTACTTCATCGTTAGTATCAACTTGCACGTCAACGATTTTTCCATCATCAGTCGTGTTAGGAATGGCATCCAAGTAGCTGATTTTGCCATTGTTAACATTCATCTTCTGTAATTTCAAACCACCCTTATCTGTAAAGTGATACTTAGCAACTAGGATATGCTCAGGATCTCTTGGCAAATCATTCAGATAACGATATCCTGAGTAAGCGATTGAGTTACTATTATCAATGAGACTGCGTCTATTTTTTCCATCGACATTGACACCTAAATAAATGACATTGGATTTGGTGTCATCCAGCCATCCCGTATTTTTTACCAAAGTCGTAATCACTCGATTATTATTCACCCAAAATGGTGAGCCTAAATGTTGATTCTCTCCAAATCCGAATGAAGAACTAATTTTTTTCATATCAGAAGAGATAATCGCCATTTTAACTTCGTTATTATTTTCTTCATAAGTAAAGGCAATGTGCTTACCATCTGGCGATAGTGTCATCTGCTTAAATTTAGAATGCAAGGCAAACAACTCTACAGGTAAAATCTCATGTTTAACTGTAACCTTATCTTCCGCCACCACAGAGGTGGACAAAATGATTAAAGCTGCTATGAACCAATGAATGGTCTTCATTATTTTCTCCTATTTATATTGATGCTCGACTACCTTAGTAAAAGATGCATCTTGTTTTGCAAGTTTTCATGTAAGTTCATGAAACTCAAGCATCAATGTATAAAAACACTATCTGATCTAAAAGAGTTAAAAATGAACTCGCGCATGATACATCAGTTTATCGGTGATAATCTGTGACATATTCACGATTTAGGGT
>PCTP01000134.1:0-2541 GCA_002770795.1 Gammaproteobacteria bacterium CG22_combo_CG10-13_8_21_14_all_40_8
TATTGGGAAGGCGTGATTACTTTTGAAAAGAAAGGAGCAGGTGGTTTTGGATATGATCCTATTTTCTACCTTCCTGATTTAGGAGTGACCTCTGCCGAATTGACCAAAGAGCATAAAGCGCGATTGAGCCATAGAGGCCGAGCGCTGAGAAAAATGAAAGAAAAGATCGGAACCATTTTGTAATTTTTAGATGCTGAAAATCAGCTCTCCCCACAACTGAAACCCAAAATATGCAGCCACTATTTACCGATAACCCACCGTTGTCTCTTTATATTCATATTCCGTGGTGTGTCAAAAAATGCCCCTATTGTGATTTCAATTCCCATGCTGTTAAGGGTGAAATAGATGAACAGGCCTACTTAGAAGCCCTGACGCTGGATTTGCAGCAAGATTTACCTTTGATCTGGGGACGAAGAATTAACAGTATTTTTATTGGTGGTGGTACACCAAGTTTGTTATCTCCGGAATTTTACGAGCAGTTGTTCTCAAATATACGTTCTTTAATTCTCATACAGCCTGGGGCAGAAATTACTCTAGAAGCTAATCCAGGAACAGCAGAGGCTTCAAGATTTTTGGGTTATTTTCAATCGGGAATTAATCGAATTTCTTTGGGTGTACAAAGTTTTGATGATCAACAATTACAATCTCTAGGGCGTATTCATAATTCTTCCCAAGTGTTTAAAGCTTATGACATGGCACTAAACGCCGGTTTTAAACGCATTAACCTGGATTTGATGTATGGATTACCTCAACAAAGTGTTGAGCAGGGTTTGCATGATTTACAGCAGGCGATCAACCTTAAACCACAACATATTTCTTGGTATCAACTCACCTTGGAACCTAATACGGTCTTTTATGCTAATCCCCCTCAAATTCCAGAAGAAGACAGTCTAGAGACGTTAATGAATTTAGGTTTAGAGAGGTTGCAACAAAATGACTATCATCGCTATGAGGTCTCTGCATTTTGTCAATCAGGAGAAGAATCTAGACATAATTTGAACTATTGGCAATTTGGGGATTATTTAGGCATTGGCGCTGGTGCCCATTCAAAAATTACTTATGCACTTAAGCAACAGATCTTACGGAGACACAAATTTAAACAGCCTCGAAGCTATATGGATAACTCACGCGCTTATCTCGCTGCCGAAACAGAGATTGAGACTCAAGAGATCCCTTTAGAGTTTATGCTGAACGCATTGCGATTAATTAAAGGCGTGCCAGTTGATTTATTTGCCAAACATAGTGGCTTACCAGCGAACATGCTAGATAAGGTCATTAGGAATGCACAAAAGAAAGGACTTATGGAGAATTGGCCAATGCGCATCCAAACCACTGCATTAGGATTAAACTATTTGAATGATACCCTCAGTTATTTTTTTTCTGAGGAGTTTGAACCATTCAAAAATACTTTGTCGAAAGAGAATATCATCCAGATCAAACAGATTTAGTTTTTACGTGTCGGAGGGTGATCATTTTATCTACTTTCTACTAAAATATTGTGAAAAATAGCTTCTTGTAATCTACACTTAGCTGCAACAATCTATATTTCTCCCAAATTTTCACCTAAAGGCCTCAAAGTGTATCTAATAAAAAAATTTCCCCCATTATTACTATTGATAGCTTTTGCTTTGATCTCAACGCAAGTTTTCACTTCAGAATCCAAACAGGATGAGCATCAGGATACAGGGGCTGCATGTGAAGGATTTGGTCCTCAAACACCCCGTGACATTGATCAAAAATCGGGTGAAAACCCACTAACATTTGCTTTGGCTTCACCTTACAATAAAATGAATTTGTGTAATATTCACCTACATAACCATGCTGAACACAAAGCTCGTGACTTTGCGATTTATGCAGGAGAAGGGGAGCATGGCCATGGTGGCGGCTATCAATGTGCGATGAGTAAAAAGTTAACGGTAGCTGAATTAGAGAAACCTACCGCACCCATTTGCAAAGGATTGAAACCTGGAGATACTATAGAGGTACATTGGGTCTACTCTTCTTGCGATGTTAGCCCAGGTAAAGGATTAGAATCTTGCTCCTCAAAGCGTTGTGCTAATCCTGATTTAAGAGTGGAAACTCAGGTATTTACTCTGGTGAACGATGCTGCAGCACTTGATTTTAATGATTTTAATTATCAAGGTGCGGTAAAGGATGGTTTTCATCAAGCCGCCTCACTGCCAAGTGATACAGGCAAGGCCGTAGAGTTTTTAGGATCAACGACGGGTATAAAATACAGTGAACAGAGTTGCTCGCCTTTACAAGTCACATGGAACGTACGTCCTCAATGTGCCAAATTAGATATTAATAGCATTGGAAAATGGTGTGCAGAAGATACTATTTTTGATGAGAAATCTGCTCATGGTGTGCGTAAATTAGTCACTAATCCCAAGTTGCTTTCAAAAATCAAATAAGATCAAAGACAAATTTTAACATCAGTAGGTTAACAGTGTTTTTGTTTATAGGAATTTAGATTTTTTCAAAGATTAAATCCCAAATTCCATGACCTAAACGCTGTCCTCTTTTTTCAAATTTTGTCAC